>QHZX01000060.1:0-9335 GCA_003224835.1 Acidobacteriota bacterium
TGATGATCCCGCTGCGGGTAAGAAATGTTCCAAGAATCGCCAGCCAAAAAGTTCCGAAGACCAGCCACATGTTCCAGGTCTTTAACATGCCGCGTTTCTCCTGCATCATCACCGAGTGCAGGAAGGCGGTTCCGACGAGCCACGGCATCAGCGACGCGTTCTCTACAGGGTCCCATCCCCAGTAGCCGCCCCAGCCGAGCACCGAGTACGCCCAGTGAGCGCCTAGGAAGACGCCGCAGGTAAGAAAGCCCCAGGTCACCATGGTCCAGCGGCGGGTAATGTGGATCCACTTTTCGCCGGGATACTTCATGGCCAGCGCCCCTAATGCGAATGCAAAGGGAACCGTGAAGCCCACGTACCCCAGGTAGAGCATTGGAGTATGGATGACCATCTCGGGATATTGCAGAAGAGGGTTTAACCCGTTGCCGTCAGTGGCAACTCGTCCCTGAACAACGGCAAATGGTTTCGCGGCAAAGTTCAGGAGCAACAAAAAGAACACTTGCACAGCGGCGATTACCACCGATGCGTGAGCGAACAGGCGCTGATCAGTTTTGTGTCGTAGCCGCAATACCAGGCCATAGCCGGAAAGCAGCAGCGACCAGAAAAGCAGCGATCCTTCCTGTCCCGACCAGAGGGTCGCAAATTTATAAGGTAGCGGTAGGTCGCGATTGCTGTGATGAAGGATGTACGAGATGGAGAAATCATTGCGGAAGGCCGCAGTCACCAGCACCACGGCCCCGAGAAAGACCGCTCCAAAGCTGGCGATCCCGGCGCGGCGCGCGGTTTCGCTCAGCCGCTCCGAGCCGGGCTGCTTATCAACCAGCGCGACCAATCCAGCCAAAAATGAATAGGCGCTCAGGATCAGCGCGAGCAGGAGAACGAAACTGCCTAATTCCGCCATGGTAGAACTTCATTTTTTCAGAATTGCAGGGCGGAAGCAACGTCCCATGGCCGAACCCGCAGCTTCGTTTCGCAGCACGCGCGGGTTTGTGACAGGCAATGAGGGGCCGGGCAAGGAACTGCTTCCGTTGCGACAGGATTACTGATCGTTACCGGCGGCAGTTCGTCTATAAAACGCTGGGCCGCAGCTTCCGCGGTTTATGCGCTCTGGGCACGGCGGGCCAAGACTTCACGCTCTGCCGTCAGCCAGTCTTCTTTTTCGAATCCTTCAAGGTATCCACGCTGTGCGTAAAGTTCGTAGGCGCGCAGGCGAATTGCAGATTCAACATCGGATGATGATGAACCATTGTGAGAGCTGTTATGCGGTTTGCCGTTTTCCGGCATTTGCAGCACTTTGTTGTCAGCTACGGCCTTGGTCGCGGATTTCGTGGTACGGGGGGATTTTGCTCTGGGCATTGCTTTACTCCTTAAATCTCGTCAAATGGTGATTTGGACCCACACACTGACGCAACAACCGAACGGCTGATACATCTTTTAGGTGATGGGATATGTCCCTATGATAAACCTGAGTGGCTGTGGAATGAGCAGTTTTAGGCATAAAAAATTCTTCTCCGGGGGAGAAGGATTTCGTATGTCCGACGCCGAAAGGCAGCGTGGATTTGAGAGTTCTAATGTTTACGCCGATTCAGGTTGGGGAGGAGCTTAGGCGCAGGCGTCACGCCAGCCCGGAACTTCCTTAAGACCATCGGCGCGGGTCTGCTCGAAGAGCCGGATGCGATGGCGGGAATGCTCGAATTCATGGATGTCCGCCCAGACTTCGGCCTGCCAGCTGTAATCGTGGACGGCGCTCGCCCCACACGTGCTGCACCGGGTGTGCAGTTTCTCGGCCATGTAAAGCTGGCGTGGAGGCTCCGGCAATTCTATGAAAATGCAGCGGACCTCTTTAATGTCGTCATTTTCCCCAATCACGTGTTCGTACCGCAGAAGGTAGCTAAAGCCGAGCTTACCGGCCTCGCTCTCGGCCTCGGCACGGGTGTGGAACGGGCCATATTCGGCCCTGAGTTGTTCGGTTGAGTCACATGCCATCCAAAACGTCTCTTTGTAGCCCATGCGCTTCTGCTTCGCCCCAGGAGTGATTGCGCCCCTCGTTTTGGCTGGCGCCAATTGAGGAACTCGAGATTCCCTCAGGCTGGTTTGTGCAATTCGAGGGCCTTAATGCAAGGCCAATTCCCCTGTTTTCTTAGGGCTTAGACTCTTGGTTTCGATTGGTTTCTGCAACCCTTTGCAATGGGTAACGCAATTTTCCCGCCCGTTGCGAACTCACGCCTATTCAGTCGTACAAGGATTCGCCCGCCCCGCGGGAACGGGCTCCGCAAAAAGTACGGCTGGGGCTGCCCGTCAAGCGCCCCGGGCAATTGCCAGTGGCCGCCGACTCGGCTCCAGATGGGCATTCTCGTCACGATCAACCCATGCCGCCCCGCCATGAGAGGCGACGTAGAGGGCGAGCTCCAGCCGGCTCCATACCCCCAATTTGTCGAAGACGCCGCGCAGCTGGTTTTTAATCACCTGCTCCGTGCAACCGAGCAGGCCGGCAATGTCGGGATTGGTTTTGCCCTCCCAAACCAGGGTTGCGACTTGGATTTCCTTGGGACTTAATTGCTCACGAGGCGACATAATTTATTTGCTCCTTTGCAGATTGAAATTCAAAGATGGCGGTGGCCAGGATCACCCGCTTGCGGCCTTGCTTGATTCCGGCGCGCAAAAACAAAGTGCGTAGGTGCTGTTTCACGGTCCGCGGGCTGATGCTCAGCTCGGCTGCGATCTCTTTATTACTGCAGCCTTCAACCAGCAGTTTGAGCACCTGCTGGTCGCGGCGCGTGATTTTGATCTGATCGACATTCAACATCTGTGCTCCTTTTTCTGAACCGAATTTCGTTCTGCCCTCACAATGCACGTCTTTCGCCAAAGCTTCGCTGCCAATCTCTCCTGACCAACTACCATTGAATGCAGCACTTGTGGGTTCCGCCCGCTGGGCCTCGCCTGGTTTAGCTTCTGCTCTCGACCTTTTCCGGGAATAACTTGTGCCACAATGAAATCCGCAGATCTCGCGAGTTCGATCTCAGGCGGTTAGCTTTTCACGGGATCGATCTCAGACTAGGACGACAAGCGATGAACACACAGCGGTGGCCAGACTTTAGGTTTGCGACGTGCAGGTTCGCAGCATCCTTATTCATGCTGCTTACCATCCCGAATGGCGCCTTCGCGCAGCAGCCCAATCCACCTGGAGTCGCACCGATCACCATCACTCTGCAGGACGCTCTCGCGCGCGCGCAGAAGAATGAGCCGCAGTATCGGGCCGCGCTCACCCAATATGGCGTCGCCAGGGAAATCCGGGTGCAGAGCCGCGCCACGCTACTCCCCAACGTGAATTACGTCGCTGCTTTTATTTACACCCAGGGTGATAGCGTCGGCTTAGGCCGCTACATCGCCAATAATGGCGTGCACGAATACATCAGCGAGGGCAATGTTCATCAAGAGCTCTCGTGGCAGGCGCTTGCCGAATATCAACGGGCGCAGGCGCAGGAGGCGTTGGCCAGAGCGCAATCCGAAATCGCCGCGCGTGGCTTGGTGGTCACGGTCACTCAGGCCTACTACGGAACAGTGGTGGCGCAGCGCAAGTTTGCAATTGCGCAGAGGGCAGCGACCGAGGCGCAGACTTTTTTTGATATCACCGGCAAGCTGGAGCGCGGCGGAGAAGTCGCTCATTCCGATACCATCAAGGCGCAGCTGCAGTTCCAGCAGCAGCAACGGGCGGTACAAGATGCGCAGCTTGAGATGGACCGCAGCCGCCTGGAGCTGGCAGTGCTGATTTTCCCCAACCTCAATGAAAATTTCACCACCGTCGATGACCTGGAGAATCTGGGAGCATTGCCTTCATTTTCCGAAGTGGAGGAACTTGCAGGCAAAAACAATCCGCAGTTGCGCGCCGCCCTGGCCTCGTTGAAGGCGGCGAACCACGAGATCGCAGCCGCCTGGAACGGTTTCCTTCCCACGATAGGGCTGGACTACTTTTATGGCATCGATGCTAACCAGTTTGCCGCGACCGGAATTAACCACACCATCACGCCGCCGCTGCGTTTGCCCAACCTGGGGTATGAAGCCTCTGCCACTCTACAGATCCCTATCTGGAACTGGGGCTCATCGCGCAGCAAAGTGAAAGTGGCGCAGCTCGAACGCGATCAGGCCAAAGTAGAATTAAGCTTTGCGCAACGGAAGATGGCGGCGGATTTGAAAGACTTCTTTAGCCAGGCGCAAACGACTCGTTCCGAACTGGAATCGCTGCGGCAATCGGCGGAACTGGCGGCCGAGAGCCTGCGCCTGACCAGTCTGCGCTATCAGGCAGGCGAGGCGACTGTGCTTGAAGTTGTCGACTCGCAGAACACCCTCACCCAAGCGCAAAATGCTCTGGGAGATGGGCAAGTACGGTATCGAACGGCGGTTGCCAGTCTGCAGACGTTGACAGGCAAATTTTGATTTCGTGATTTGGCCGAATGAAAAAGCCAATGAAAAACGAAAGACTCAAATTAAGCCGGACTATTTTGGTTACTGCTCTTTCCGCGCTATTCGCCATTCTGGCCGGGTGCTCGGGGAACGCCAAAGAAACCGAAACCGCCGTACCTGTCCAGATTGTGCAAGTGGAGAAGACCACGTTGCAGCAGAAGGTCACGGCGGATGCAGTCCTGTTCCCTATCGCGCAATCGGCGATCGTGCCTAAGATCAGCGCGCCGGTGCAGAAATTTCTGGTGAATCGCGGCAGTCATGTGCGACAGGGACAGTTGCTGGCGGTTCTCGAAAACCGCGACCTCGCCGCCGCCGCGCAGGAAAATAAGGGCGCATATGACCAAGCCGAAGCCACATACACCGCAACCACCGCAGCCGATCTTCCGCAGGAAATACAGAAAGCTCAACTCGACTCCCAGGCTGCGAAGCAGGCCCTCGATGCGCAGCAGAAGATCTTCGATAGCCGCCAGGAGCTGGTCCGTCAGGGAGCGCTTCCGCGAAAAGAGCTTGACCAGTCAGCCGTCGATTTGACCAATGCACGCAATCAATACGAACTCGCGAAGCGCCACCAGGATTCATTGAACGCCATCGGAGCACAGCAAACTCTAAAATCTGCCAAGGGTCAACTCGAATCGGCGCAGGGGAAATTTCAGGGCGCCACAGCCCAACTGGGTTATTCGGAAATCAAAAGTCCGATCAGCGGTGTCATAACCGACCGCCCTCTTTATCCCGGAGAAATGGCTTCGGCGGGGACGCCGCTGCTGACGGTCATGGATATCTCGCGGATCGTTGCGCGCACCCACATTCCACAGACAGAGGCAGTGCTGTTGAAGGTGGGAGACAACGCGAGCATCGCAACCTCCGGAAGCGAACAGCCGATCCACGCGAAGGTATCACTGGTGAGCCCGGCGCTTGATCCCAACAGCACCACGGTTGAAGTCTGGGTGAAGGGTAAAAATCCGCACGAGCAGCTGCGGCCGGGCACGAGCGCTCAGGTGTCGATGGTCGCGCGTACGCTGCCGGATGCGCTGGTTATTCCTGCCCAGGCGCTTTTGACTGCGCCGGATGGAACAACCTCGGTGATGGTAGCCGGAACTGACGGGAAGGCACATCTTCGTCCAGTGAAGATCGGAATTCGCGACGGCGACAAACTGCAGGTCGTTGAGGGCCTGCAAGCCGGAGAGAAAATCGTAGGCACAGGCGCTTACGGACTTCCCGACAACAGCCCAATTACTTCCGCTGACACTAAGCCGGAAGATAAGAATCAGCCGGAAGGAAGCAGTCAAAAGGAGTAGCAAGAGGGAGCACGTTGAACGAGTCTTTCTGGTTTGCGCGTCACGCCAAGCCGCTGATATTCCTTATTGTCACGCTGGCGGTGCTGGGCGTTTATCTCGCCTTCACCATTCCAGTCGCCGTCTTTCCCACCACAAATTTTCCGCGAATTCTCATTGCGGCTGATAACGGCGTCATGCCGATTGACCAGATGATGGTCACCATCACGCGTCCCATTGAAGAAGCCGTGAACAGCGTACCCGGATTGCAAGAGGTGCGCTCGAATACCAGCCGCGGCTCGGCTGAGATCGATCTGTTTTTTGAGTGGAACGTGGACATGTTCCAGACGCTGCAATACGTCAACTCTGCTATTTCGCGCGTCCAGCCCGAGCTTCCGCCGACAGCTACGGTTGTTGCCAATCGAATGACCTTTGCCAGCTTCCCCATCATCGGGTACAGCATGACCTCGGACAAGGTGCCGCAGACCCAGCTTTGGGAGCTCGCGACCTACGAGTTGAAGCCGCGATTGAACCGGCTGAATGGCGTCGCCACGGTGATTGTTCAAGGAGGTCAGCAGCCGGAATTTCAAATCGAGCCTGATCCTACCAAGCTGCTCAGCGCCGGCGTCACTGTTACTGACATGCTTGACGCCGTCAAGCGCACCAATCTGATCGATTCGCCCGGATTGTTCGAACGCAATCACCAGTTGGTGCTCGGATTGATCAGTGGCCAGGTGCGGACACCTGAGCAGCTTGCGGCAGTGGTGGTGAAGATAACGCCAGGCGGCGCGCCGGTTCGCATCGGCGATTTGGGCAAAGTGGTTCCCGGAGTGAAGCCGGTTTACACCATCATCACCGCTAACGGGAAACCGGCAGTGCTGCTCAACATCAATCGCCAGCCGGAGAGCAATTCGCTGGACGTCGCAGACGAAGTACACGCGGCGCTGGCCGATATTACGAAGTCCCTTCCTCCAGGGGTTGAGGTTAAACCTTTTTATGATCAGTCGATCATCGTTAGCGGATCGATAAAAAGCGTTCGCGATGCCATCCTGCTCGGGCTGCTGCTGGCCTCGATCATCCTGGTGGTTTTTCTGCGTGACTGGGGGACTTCGGTAGTCGCTGGCCTGGTCATCCCTGTCACGATCCTGATCACTTTTATTGTGCTCAAGCTCCTCGGTCAAACTTTCAATTTAATGACGCTCGGCGGCTTGGCGGCTGCCGTCGGCCTGGTGATTGATGACGCGATTGTCGTCGTTGAAAACATTGTGCTGCATCGCGATGCCGGGCAGGGCAGGATACAAGCCATACGCAGCGCGCTCAGCGAAATCACGGTGCCATTGGTCGGATCAACCGTTACTCCCATAGTTGTGCTTTTGCCGCTGATTTCCATCACCGGGGTGTATGGGACTTTCTTCCGCGCCTTGGCCTTGACTCTCGGAGTATCGCTGTTCACCTCGCTTGCATTGGCGTTGACTTGGACTCCAACGTTGAGCAGCTTTCTGATTCGCAGGCGGCGCGACGGAAAGATTGAGGAAGAAGAAAACCGCGAAGAATCATTCGAACAGCTGTTGGCTGCAGAAGAAGCTTCAACCGGCAAGTTCTTTCACCGCATCATTGAGTTCCATCAGCGCTGGCTGCAGCGGGCTTTGCAGAAACCGTTGTGGCTGGCCGGCCTGACATTGTTATTGGTCGTCGCTTCTTACCTTTGTTTCCGCTTCACCGGCACCGATCTCTTGCCGGAGATGGACGAAGGCGGATTCACGTTGGACTATTGGACTCCTGCCGGAGCCTCGCTTTCTGAAACCAATCGCATGATCACGCACATCGAGCAGATCATAAAATCGGTTCCCGAAGTTGAGAGCACCTCGCGCCGCACCGGCTCTGAACTTGGCCTTGCGGCAGTGACCGAAGCTAATCGCGGCGACATTCTGGTCAAGCTGAAGCAAAAGCGCAGCCGCGCCATCGACGACATCATGGAAGACGTGCGCCAGAAGGCCAATGCTGAAGAGCCGGCGGTTCGCACCGAATTCATTCAGGTGTTGCAGGACATGATCGGCGATCTGACTGGAGAGCCTGAACCGGTGACCATCAAGCTGTTTTCAGAAGATCCAGTCCAGCTCGAGACCTGGGCGCCCAGAGTTGCAGCCGCGATCGCTTACGACGATAAAACTCATAAAGGTGTTGAAGGCGTAGTCGATGTGCTCGACGGTTTGGAGAACACCATCAGCGGTCCGGCTGTGGAGTTCAAGGTCGATCCTGCAACCGCCGTGCGCGCAGGTTTTACGCCTGAGGAAGTCGCGACTGATGCTGCCGCGATCGTCGAGGGCGAGCCTGCGACTGACCCGGTGGTTTCAAACGATCGCCTGTATACCGTGCGCGTGCGTTTTCCCGCGGAGAAGCGCGCATCACTCGAATCAATTTCAAATACCTTGCTGAGCAGCACGAGCGGCCATACCGCGACACTCGGATCGCTGGCCAAGATTACCGAGCTTCCGCCGCAGACTGAAATCCATCGCGAAAATCTGCAGCGCGAAGTTTCAGTCACCGCGCGAACCGAAGGCACCGATCTCGGCAGCGCCATCCAGGGAGTACAAAAAGCAGTGAGCGCGCTGCACGTTCCACCAAGCATTCGGATCGAATACGGCGGAACTTACCAGCAGCAGCAGAAATCTTTTCGTGATTTCGTATTCGTGCTGGCGCTGGCGATTGTGCTGGTTTTTATTGTGTTGCTGTTTGAGTTCCGCACATTTGCCGCACCGTTAGCAATTCTGGCCTCGGCGCTGCTGTCGACCTCGGGCGTTTTCATCGCCTTGCTGGTCACTGGCACCACTTTCAACGTGTCTTCATTTATGGGATTGGTGATGGTCGTCGGAATCGTGGCCAAGAACGGCATTCTGCTGCTCGATGCCGACGAAAAAATCCGCGGTACCGGAGCTTCTGCAGAAACCGCGATGCTGCAAGCCAGTCGTCGTCGTCTTCGTCCCATAACGATGACTGCTCTCGCAACAATGGCTGGAATGCTGCCGCTGGCATTCGCTCTTGGCGCTGGTTCGCAAATGTTGCAGCCGCTGGCCATAGCGGTCATCGGAGGAATTCTGATCTCCATGGTGCTGTCGCTGATCATCACTCCCGCGGTGCACTTTTATCTCAGCCACAAAGAGCAGAGCGAAAGGCCAGTGGAGGAGAGGGAGACAGTGGGATAAGCCGCGTCCGCCACTCCAGGCGGGGATCACGCGCGTGAGTGGCCCATTCAAGCCCGCTTTTGGGTTGAGTGGGGATGTTCATACGTCACAGACACGGCCTAGATGACGAACTAGATTGTCCTCATGCCTTGGGGACTAACGCGTTTTCACCACAGTGGGCAGAGTCATTTCGTCACATTCTGCTGTTATCACCGCCGCCGCTTGCTCATCACCAACGAAAGCCGCCGAATCTTCGAGTCAGCCTTGGAGCGAGTACGGCGCAAGTACAGACTCTACGTTTATGGATACGTAGTCATGCCTGAGCATGTCCATCTCCTACTCAGCGAACCGCAGCAGGACCCGCTGGCGGACGCGCTGAAGTCGTTGAAGCAAGGAGTATCGCGGCGTTTGATTCGTGATA
>QHZX01000060.1:9570-11877 GCA_003224835.1 Acidobacteriota bacterium
ACCCGTCCGTAATTCGATTATGGAAATGGCTTCGCTATGTGAATGCAGATTATTAGCAGGACACCCCAGACGATCACGATTCCGCCAAAGAGGCGACTATCCAAGATCTTCCGGGTATGGCCGAGCTGTCCCTCAATGAGAAGATTTGTATCGACCTGGCTTGAGTCTTCGCGCAAAAAAAGCTGAGTTAGAAGAGGTCTATCCCTCTCGTCTTTTTGATTGATTTTGAAGAGAGTGAAATATCGTTGGGAACCTGGGAACGTTTTCTCCAGGTCTATGATCTGTTTGTGCCAGAAATTCACATCCTTTCCCCTCGCGAGTACGAGCCGGCGCATTGCTTTCAAAAGAGCTAAGGACAAAGTTGCGATCACTACGAAAATGCCAGCCACTGCTCTCGCTTTGCTGAGATTATCGAACCCAAGCCCGGCAACGACTAACCCTGTTCCGATTGCTAGGAAGATACCCTGCACTGTTAAATGCAACGTTCGATAACTCTGCAGCAAGAAATCCTGCCATCTCGCACCTTCTAGGAGGAACACATGCAGCTCTGTTTTTGCTCCGTTTGCCATTCGTTCACCTTTTCTGACTGCCGATCATACTCCAGCGCAGGATCAATTGAACTCCACGACACCCGGGCGTGAGGGCAGGGGGGGCGCAAACAGCTGGACCGTTAAGCCGCTTGTGGCATCAGTGAGGATATCCATACGGCAGAGACACGGCCTCCTCCCCCTCAAGCTAAAACAACAGGGTCGCTAGGGACCCTTCGGCGAAGTCAAAGGGCGCGTAGAGGCGTCGAGTTTGGGAGCGGGCTGGCGGTGGAGCGTTGGTTGCAAAATTCGAGTTTGGGGTTTTTTGGTGGCGCGTCCCTTTGAGGGCTGCGATGTGGGGTTCAGCCCCTGAGGTTTTGGGATTACCTCAGCGGCTAAAGTCGCCGAGGAATTTTTCTCGCGAGGTGAAAGAGTGTGGGTGAGGTGCCGTCCCTACGGGACTCGGTCGATTTTGCCACTCTACCCAGCGCTGAAGCGCTGGGCTAAAGCTGGGTCGCTCCTCCGGAGCTGGGGTTAGCTGTAGAACTCCCCCACCCAAGCCAAAATCGGCTTGCGTCGGCTACCCGCAGTGATTTGATTGGCGATGACGCTCAGAGGTCCCTCGACTGCGCTCGGGATTTCGGCAGCGGGCTCTAACGCCCGCTAGACGCCTCAACTTGAGTGGGCCACCAGTCCAAGCCAAAACGGGGTTGAATTGGGCACCCGCCGAATTCAAATCCCCACCCTGTCGCAAAGAACACGACGAGGTGGGGAACCCGCAAAATATCCCGCTCAAGGAAAATCGGACTTGAACGGGCCACCCGACCAAGCAACTTGAACCCAGCCCTTTCGCGTCAATGTACTCTGGATTTTCCTTTAAAATGGCGCAACGGAGTTTGGATTGACTATCGCTGCTACGGGCGCCAAGGAAAGACCGGCGCTCGACGAAAATTCGTTTCGGCAATTGCTGGCCGCCGCTTATACCGTCCAAGAACACAATGAGGTTTCGCGGGCGAAAAACAAGCGCCACGAACCTGCCAAGATTTTTTCCGAAATCACAAATATTCGGACGCGGATCATCGTCGATGAGCACGATTTCACGTCAGCGCTGGGCATGCTTTCCGAATGCCTGCGAAAGCTGACCACCGCCGAAGGCGCGAGCATTTGCCTGGTCAAAGAAGGGTTTTTGCGGTGCGTGGCGTTTTCAGGGACGGCGGTCAAGGTGCCGGGCGGCGCAGTTGCGTCGAACTCGCTGGTAGCGACGGAACGCTTGCGTAACGGCCGGGCATTCCAATCGGAGAATTCGCGCAGCGATATCCGGCTGGAACCGGCGATGTGCCTGGAATTGCAGATTGGATCGCTGCTGGCGGTGCCGATTGAGCGAAATCAGGAAATTGCGGGACTGATTGAGCTTCGCTGGAAGGAGGCAAACGCGTTCGAGGATTGGGATGAGCGCATCTGCGAGCTGGGTGTGGGGCTGATCCGAGAGTTGCTGGACCGGGAATTCGGTCCGGTGAGCGCGAAGGTTGCGGCGACGGATAAGGCCGCGGCTGCTGGCAACTCAAGTGAAAAGTTGAAGCCGTATCCGATGAACCTCGAAAAGCTGCGCGAAGAATCGGAGATTGCGGCTCCTGGTTCGGTGATTTCTTTTCCGGTGTCGATTCCCGAAGCTTCGCCAGAAGATCCCGCTAACAAGTGCCGGGTTTGTGGTCATGCGGTGAAGGAAAAAGATGATTTTTGCGGGAGCTGCGGCATGCTGGCGCATTCCACCGACGATGGC
>QHZX01000389.1 GCA_003224835.1 Acidobacteriota bacterium
CGGGCAGGGAATGCTGGGCGGCGTTCTCTGGTATGGCGGATTGATCGCCATCCTGATTGCAGGCCGCGTGGAAGGTCATGCGCAAGTGGCCCCCGCGCTCAGCTATGGATTAAGCCAGGGCTCCATCGTGATCGCGGCCCTATGTGGCCTGATCATCTGGAAAGAATTCGCCGATGCGGATGCAAAAGTGAAAACATACCTTGGGCTGATGCTGTTTCTTCTGGTTGTAGGAACCGGCCTGGTCTCGTACGCGACTGCATCGTAATAGTAGAAATCAAGAACACACAGGCTCAAGAGCATTTTCTCATCGAAGAATGAGCCTGAACTAAAGAAGGAAGGTCGGTAGCGGAGAACTCCTTTGGTTTTGGTTTTGAGGAAACAAACTGGGCACTGATCTCGCTATGAAGCGAGGGGGATACACAAGGGGGCGTGAGCCCTCTTGTGGGGGGAGCCGCAGCATCGATGACTGCCAGCGTTGTTTGCTGGCGGGCAGCGTGCGCGGCGTGGGGGGAACCCGCCCGCCCCGGCTTTCCCCGGAGGGGAAACGGGAAAGGGGAGATCAGATTCCTTGCGCCGCAGGCTATTTCTTTGGGGTCCGCGTTCTGCGCCGGCCCTGTCGCAATCCGATTCACGCGCTCCGCTTCGCGATCCGGGCCAGCATTTGCCGTTTGGCGCGTTGCATCTCGATGGCGGCTTCGGTATCGGTCTGGGTTTTGGTGAATCGTTCCAGTTCCGCCATGCTGACACCGGGCCGCAGATAACTCTCGCACTGTGGCGTCCGGCTGAATATCTCGAATGGTGTTGCCCAGTCTCGATAGACGCGCCGTCGCTTGCCATTGGCAGCTTCGACGATCTCTGGAATGGCGCAGGGCCGGTGAAAGTTGACATAGGGATTCAGATACTCTCGATGAAAGCGATTCATCGTTTCGCCATGCGGTGCGCCGATGTGCCCGAAGCCTATGTGTTTGCGAATGATTGCTCCGTTTTTCGATTCGACCAGACCGTTGTCTCCCGACCGATACGCGCGTGATTTGGTCTGTTCGATCAGCAACTTCTCGAGCAGTTCCTTGACCACGTAGTTGATGAACTCGCTGCCGTTGTCGGAATGAAATCCGAGAATCATGAACGGGAACTGTTCGAGCAGTTGCTCCAGCAACGGAATCAACCAGTGTTCGGATATCTGCGCCGTGGCTGCCACGATCTCCCATTGCGTCACCTCGTCTACCGCGTTGATGTGATACAGGCCTTTGACGCCGTCCTGGTCGCCCTGGTGAACGGTGTCGATGCGCAGATATCCGGGTCGGCCCTGCGGCTGCGGTTTGCGCCGCTCGCCGATGGGAATCAGCGTCGGCTGGGTCGGCTGATAGCTGGTGTTGCGCTTGCGGTAGAACTCTGAATTTCGGAAGCGATAGATTTGTGCCACAGAGATACCTGCCACATGCTCGTAGGCTGCCTGGCCGTATTCGCTGTGCTCGCGCTCCAGTATTCGTTTCGTCGCCGGCCCGCTCAAGTTCCCATGGCTTTTGTCGACATAGGCCAGCAGTGTCACGTCCGCTTTCGTGTAGACCGTCGCGAACCTGCGGCGTCGATACGTCGCCGCCTTCACGTGGCCAGTCTCGGCATGGCTCGTAATCAGGCGTGTCACCTGTGCCCTGCTCAGGCCCGTCATGCGCGCCAGATACTGCCGCAACACGCCTTTCTCGGCCCGGCTCAGGCTGGCGTACTCGTGCCGTACCAGCGTCTGCTCCGTCCATGCATATACCTCGTCGCGGTGCAGACCGGCGAATTGCACCTCGCCGCTTCCTCCCAGAAACGCCTGAATCTGCTCCAGACTCATTGGTGCCGAATCGTCCATGCTGATGATCAATCCCCAGCATCCCGACCCTGCCCTTCAGGCTCATCTTGTATGAGAATCCAGTGCCCTGTTCAGGCTCATCTTGTATGAGAAAAGAGTGGCGGCCAGAACACGATGCCTGTTATGGTAATATAGAAAAAGTAGATTGCGCACTCTTGCAATTCAGAGCATGGTTACGCAAGGCGCATCTACATCTATAAGGAGCGATCCTACCCTACATGGCTAATTTTAATCAGGGAGCTCAGGTTGAGCACCAGGTATTCGGTCTCGGCACTGTCCTCGCAAGTTCCGATGAACGTATCGTCATCAAGTTCGACGACCACGGCGAGAAGAAGTTTGTCACGACGATGGTCATTGCTTCCCTGAAGAAGAGCGATCGTCAACCACCAGCCGAGAAGCGCGCATCGCGGGCCCGCAAGCCCAAAGCCGCCCCCGCGCAGGTAACATCCTAAAGGAATTGAAGTTTGAACGCCAGACAGAAACGCCTCTTTGAAGAATCACTCAAGAAAAATCCCAACCTGAAGATGCCTTCGGAAGCCGCCCAGCAGGGCGAGTTAACCGATGAAGACATGGCCCTCCTGAAGCAGGGGGTCGGAGACAAGAGCGGACGTCCCCAGAGCACCGCGACCGCCTCCAGCGAATCTTCGGAAGAAACTTCCACAGATGCCCAGACCGGTTCGGTGATGACCTACTTCGAAGAAAAGGGGTTTGGCTTCCTGCGGCCGGATGGCGGCGGCAAAGACATCTTCTTCCATATTTCACGGCTTCACCAGGGCGATGCGACGGCGCTCGTTCCCGGAACGAAAGTGGCCTACGAGCTCGGCATGGACCGGAATGGCAAGATAGCCGCCAGCAGTGTGCGCATCCTGCCGCCCCCGGAAGAAAAACCGCCCGCGGCCTGATTGGTTTCATTGGGGCGCGGCTTTTTCTTTGGGGCGCACCGCTCAGCCGTTTCGACCCGCTTTTGACCCCCTTACGTAAAGGGTGGGAATCAACCGAACGCCATTAGGAGTCATCCACCGGCATTACCCGGCAGGGACTAGCGCACAGAC
>QHZX01000390.1 GCA_003224835.1 Acidobacteriota bacterium
TGGGACCGCACATGGAGCAGAACGCCGCTTCCTTGTAATAATCATCCGGCAAGGTTTCATCATGCATTGCCCGAGCAGTCTCCGGATCCAATGAGAGCGCGAACTGCTTCTCCCAATCGAATTTGTACCGCGCATAACTTAGGGCATTGTCGCGGTCCTGAACACCGGGACGGTGCCGAGCCAGATCAGCAGCATGGGCTGCGATCTTGTAAGCGATGATTCCATCCTTCACATCTTTTTCGTTGGGAAGCCCGAGGTGCTCCTTGGGAGTGACGTAGCAGAGCATAGCCGCCCCATGCCATCCGATCATGGCTGCGCCAATCGCAGAAGTGATGTGATCGTAACCCGGCGCAATGTCGGTAACCAGAGGGCCAAGCGTATAGAACGGAGCTTCATAGCAAAGCTCGCGCTCTTTATCCACTTGCTCTTTGATTTTGTCTAGCGGAACATGACCCGGGCCTTCGATCATGACCTGTACGTCGTATTCCCAGGCTTTTTTTGTGAGCTCGCCCAAGGTTTTCAGTTCGGCAAATTGCGCCGCATCGCTGGCATCGGCAATGCAACCGGGACGCAGACCATCACCGAGCGAAAATGAAACGTCGTGCTTAGCGAAAATCTTGCAAACGTCGTCAAAACGCTCGTACAGGAAATTCTGCGTGTGATGATGCGCCATCCATTGCGCGAGAATTGCGCCGCCACGGCTCACGATTCCAGTAATTCGTTTCGAAATCAGCGGCAAATACTGCACCAGCACACCAGCGTGGATAGTCATATAATCCACGCCCTGCTCAGCCTGTTCCTCGATTACTTCAAGCATTACATCAGCGTTGAGGTTTTCAATCCGCTTAACGCGCGAAACTGCTTCATAGATGGGCACCGTACCAATCGGGACCGGAGAATGGCGCAGGATGGCTTCACGTATCTGATGTATATCGCCCCCGGTAGAGAGATCCATCACCGTATCGGCACCATAATGCACCGCAGTGTGCAGCTTGTTTAATTCGTCGCCGATATTCGAAGTTACCGCGCTATTGCCGATGTTCGCATTGATCTTGCACAGTGAGGCCACGCCGATTGCCATTGGCTCGAGCTCTGGATGATTGATGTTCGCAGGAATAATCATGCGCCCGTGAGCAACTTCATCACGAACCAACTCTGGCGACAGCTTCTCGCGGTCAGCAACGTACTGCATTTCTTGTGTGACCACGCCCTGGCGAGCATAGTGCATCTGCGAGAAATTGCCGTTCGCGTTCTCGGATTTGCGGCCCGCGATCCAATCGGCTCGTAATTTCGGAGCGCCGCTCCCGTTGTGAGCGTCTCCGTTGTGACTATTACCGCTGTTGCCATTGGAAGAAGGCATGATGACGTCCTCTGATTTTTCTGGAGTACTCATTATACGCGGCAGGTTGAGTGGAGCTTTGAATCCAGCTACTCAGCCTGCGTGAGCTCCACAGGATGATGAATACGCACGGGCCAGGTCGCGGTAACAAATCCAATCGCATAGACAAACCCAATGACCGAAAAGCCGGCAATGAGATTTCTTTCTGCCACCGCCCCCACCAGATACGACTGCAATACCTGCAGCAGCGTTCCTGCAAAATAAAACGTGTTCTGCACCCTGCCCATGAAGTGCTGCGGAATCTGTACCATCATGCTGGTGTTCATCGCTACTCCGGTGATGCCGCGGCCAGAACCCATTAGCGCGTAAACCACTACTGCCAACGCGAGCACTGGCATGATCGGTGCCGAAGTCATCAGACACGCCAGTACTCCGAGTGAAATTGCAATGGACCGCCGCGCACCGAATTTCTTAATGAACATGGGCGCGTAAAATGCGCTGAGAAACGCGCCTACACCCCAGCCGCCATTCAACCAGCCGTAGCCTACCGCGCCTTTGTGATAGACGTTGTCGCTCAGCGGCGGCGTGACCACGACTCCAGTCATCATGGCGGAGAGAAACAGCGCCCAGCTGACACCGAGCAGAACAATTTCTCGATGTCCACGAAGGAAGTGAATGCCATCGCGCAACTCGCGAAAGAACTTTTGCACTGCACCTTCTGCGGCAACGATATCGGCATGTAACTCTGCCGGACGAGGCACCACGTGGCGTCCCTTGCGAACGGCGAAATAACATACAAATGAAAGCACGTAACTGCCGACATCAAGCAGCAAGACTCCGCCCAAGCCGATCTTGTTGTAGACGAAGCCGACGAGCGCGCCGGCAATCAGCCAGCCTCCCTGGACGCCGGCAAGCAGAAACGTGTTCGCATGAATGAATTCGTCATCGGGAGTCATTTCCTGAATGAGCGCGGTAATGGTCGGCCAGAACATCCAGAATCCGGCCGCGACCAGCATGTTCATCGCGTACAGTTCCCACACTTTGGCTTTGCCCTCGAAGGCGAGCACGGCCACTGCCGCGATTACCACGGCGCGGGCAGCGTCGAGCACCATAACCAGACGACGGCGGTCTTCGCGATCAATAATTACGCCGGTGAATGGAAGCAGAAGAATTGCAGGCAGGGTCTGGACCACAGCAAATGTGCCCAGCGCAATTTCAGAGTGCGTGGCCTGCAGAATGTACCAGGCGACTGCGGCCGAGTTCATCCCGCTGCCGATCATGGAGATGACGTTGGCAGCGAAGATGAAGCGCAGGCCCTTCTTCTGCAAAATCGAACGCATAATCTACTTTAAGGGAGAGATGGGGTAAGCAAAAGGAGAAATATCTATTTTGCGCCTTCGGACAATTAAGCAGTGCGATTTTGGAATCGGGCGATCATTGCGGTCGATGAGATCGCCAATCTAGTCGCACCTTTCTAGACTCCCACAGCACATATACGATCAGAATCAGCATGACTGGCTCGATCGGGTGCTT
>QHZX01000391.1 GCA_003224835.1 Acidobacteriota bacterium
GAACTACGAAGCACTTTCGGATTTTTCTTACTCTCAGCCGCGGTGGACGAAAGCGACACGCCAGCTCTTTGCAGTTTGTGTGAGGCGGCTGTGCTGGTACTGACGGCAAATGTTACGCGTAGAGAGGCAGCGCTCCGGGCGAAAGAGCAGTTACAACGCCAGGGTGTGACGTTGCTAGGAACTGTGCTTGACCAAACAAAGCTTCCGATTCCTGAGTTGATTTACCGCAGACTGTGAACGGCGAGATGCCAAATACCGCCAACATTATCGCTTTCCGCGCGCCACAACGGCACAAAGCCGTGACTGCGACCGCCGAGTTCGCGCCCGCTCATTCCGGTTACTCCGATTTGGCGCGCTTGGTCCCTGGCATCTCAGATACCCCATATTTTCACAACCGTTCACAAAATTCGGAACTGGCCAGCATTCCGATTTCTTCCGATCTGAGGCCACGCTCATACCTGAGCAGAGTTGCCGCTGAACTCCAGCCTCGGTTCTTCAAACGGTTCCGGCCCTCGATGCTGGCTCCTGCATTGCTGGATGCCATGCTGATCATCGTGGTTTTCGCGATTCAGGCGACGGTGGCGGGGCCGTCAAGAAATGGAACTCTCAATCCAGCCACTCTGTGCACTTACCTCGCTGCCTTTTTTATTTTTTCAATCGGCGAGGACTTGTATTCTCCGAGAAAAACGGCAACGGCAGAGAACGGGGCCGTCGTTCGGGCAATTGGCTGGGCGACTTTCTTCGCAACTCTTCCTCTAGTACCCTTCGGCGCTCCCGACACAGCATTGGCGTTCGTCGCTGTTAGCGGGTGCAGCCTTTTTGTTCTGTTGGTTGTGAGGAGTTTTTGGAGGGTACTTTGTCCCAAAAATAACCGCACACGCAATGTGCTGATCGTTGGTAGTGGGCGCAAAGCCAAGCAAATTGCGGATGCCATTCACCACGATCCAACGTCGCTACGCCTGGTCAAGGGCTACATGGCGGAAAACCATCTCCGAAATATATACGGCCCCGCCATGCTGAGTAGGATCTCAAGGGAACAATTCATCGATGAAATTATCATTGCCAGCGCCGAATCAGGAGTTGCGGAATTAGCCGCAGCGGAGGCCCGACGCAACCAATTGGATGTAAAACTCGTGCCTGAAATTTGCGCCGAGTCACAGCCAGGCGAAATCGCTATCGAGACAGTTGGCGGCGTCCCCCTACTGAACATTCATCACCATCATTCTCCGCAGTATGGTTTGGCGGCGAAGCGAAACCTGGATGTTGCTGTTGCTCTGTGTGGTGGGATTGCTCTGTCCCCGCTGCTTCTCCTCATTGCGATTTTTATCAAATTGGATTCTGCGGGCCCAGTGTTCTATCGAGCCGCGCGCGCCGGCCGGAAAGGAAGGAAGTTCATCTGCTTCAAGTTCCGCACCATGTTCCCGGACGCAGACGCCACCAAAGACGACCTACGAAGACGGAACGAACGCGAAGGCGCGTTTTTCAAGATCGGAAATGACCCGCGTATCACCCGCATTGGACATTTTCTGAGGCGCTACAGTTTGGACGAACTTCCACAGTTGTGGAATGTGGTTCTCGGCGACATGAGCTTGGTCGGCCCGCGCCCGCATCCTGCCGACGATGTCAGCATATATAAGATCCGACATCTGCAGCGGCTGGACTTCATTCCTGGCATCCCGGGATTATGGCAAGTAACGGCGCGCCGCGATCCATCGTTTGAACGCAGCGTCGCATTGGATGTCGAATATATAAAAAACTGGAATCTATGGCTTGACCTGCGAATTCTCTACAAGACGGTTGGCGCAGTGCTGGCAGGGAGCGGCGTGTGAACTCTGCCCTGGCTGCGCCACATCGCCTCGAAACACCCGCGATATCTTTGATCGCTCTTCCGCTGAAATTGCTCCATCTGTGGGTTAGTCTCCCAACCCTGATGTTTTTTGTGGCGCTCACTGCCATGCTGTTCAGGCCGCCTGATCTGAAAGTCTTTCCCGTCGATCGGGTCGCGCTCTTCTCGCTAATTCTTGTGCTGGCGATTCGCTTCTGTATTCATCGTGAATCTCTGAAAATATTTCCGGCTACGTGGCCGTTGCTGGGTATGTTGCTCATAGGACTGTGGAGCGCAATAACCCAGCCGTACGATGCCCAAACCTGGAGCGTCTTTGCCTCTAAGTGGGTGGTCCCATGCGTCTTCTTTCATATAGCCGGGCTGGTGTTCCGTGACCGCCGCTCGTTGCGGAATCTTGAGATATTTTTGTTGCTCATATTGGTTTATCTCACTGCTATCTCCATCTTCTCTCTGCTCGATGCGAACAGCTTTATATTTCCGCGGTTCATCACCGACGACAGCATCGGAATCCATTCCGACCGCGCGCGAGGTCCATTTCTGCAGGCGGTCGCAAACGGCCTTTGCTTGAACGTGATGGGTCTCATTGCACTCGATTCGTTTCGCAGGAGGACCTTGCGAGGAGCCTTTGCGGGAGTGCTTTTCTTTGCCGTACCTCTGGCATTGCTGGCCACCAAAACTCGCGCGGTTTGGATATCTGCGGGCTTGTCGGTTCTCTTACTCGCGTTCTGCGGGTCGACACGCAAGTTGCGCCGGATCGCA
>QHZX01000392.1 GCA_003224835.1 Acidobacteriota bacterium
CATTTCGCAGATCTCGGGGCCAAGTTTGTGCAGGGCAACACAGCCTGCGGGGTGGCTTTGATGCGTGGCGAGCAGCAAACGGCCGTCGGGCGGGGCATAGTCTCCGGGGAGCGCTGCGAGTTCCTGGTCGAAACTTTGAAAGCAGAGGCTGAAGCCGAGAGACTGAGCGTATTCGAGAAAGAGCTCGCGGGTCTGGGCAATTTGCTCTAGGGATTTGGCGTGATGGAAGTCGAAAGCTTTTACCACCGCGGGAGGCGAAAGACTTTTCGATTTTCGATTCAAGATTTTCATTTTTTAATCAAAGTCAAAAGCCTTTAACCGCAGAGGACGCAGAGAAGACGACGCCGAGATCACAGAGGAAGACCTCATTCTGGCAATCATCTTCTTCATTTCCTGTTCAAAATCAAAAGCTTTCAACTCGCTAAGGACGCCGAGAACACGAGACCGAGATCACGGAGGAAAATCTCATTCTGGCGAACATCTTCATTTCCTGTTCAAAATCAAAGCTTTTAACCGCAGAGATCGCAGAGAAAATACCGAGAGCGCCGAGAAAAGCAAGCAACTCCGAGCGAAGCAAATTCCGAGCGCAACATTACGAGCACTGCGATTCCGATGCTGCGTCATCCCATCAGCATACCGCCGTTGACGTTGAGTACGTGGCCCGTGATGTATGCCGCTTCTTCAGAGGCCAAGAAGGCAACGCAATTGGCAACATCTTCGGGCGAACCGATTCGGCCGAGCGGAATCATTTTCAATGCGTTCTGCTTCAAGTCTTCCGGGAGTTCCGCAGTCATGGCGGTTTCGATGAATCCAGGCGCGACGGCATTAGCAGTGATATTGCGCGATCCGACCTCGCGGGCGAGCGCCATAGTCAACCCGATCAGCCCGGCTTTGGACGCGGCGTAATTGGCTTGGCCGGCTTGGCCCATCTGTCCAAAAATTGAAGTGATGTTGATGATGCGGCCCCAGCGCTGCTTTAGCATGGAGCCGATTGCCTGCTGAGTACACAGATATGCAGAAGTGAGATTGGTGCCGAGGACCGAGTCCCAATCGGCGCGCTTCATCCGCATGACAAGCTGGTCGCGGGTGATGCCGGCATTATTGACAAGAATATCTATCTTGCCGAGGTCAGCGATAACGGATTTGAATGTGGTTTTGATTTGATCTTCATCTGAAATGTCGGCTGGATAAGCACGGGCGATGGCGAGTGTTGCTCCAGAATCTTGGGCATTAGTACGGGCGAGGGCGCCCGTACCTCCACGATCTGTTGCAACATTTGGACGGGCGGGGAGGTCCGCGCTTCCACGATCTGTCGCAACATTTGTACTGGCGAGGGCGCCCGTGCCTTCACTGTGGATTGAAAGAATTTCGGCTGCTACGTCATCGAGGTTCTGACGGTTGCGCGCGACTAGGGCTACGCTGGCCCCGCATTTTGCCAGCTTGAGCGCGCAGGCGCGTCCGATTCCTTGAGAGGCGCCGGTCACAATTGCCACACGTCCAGCGAGATTCATCGTTTGTACCTATGAAGGCGGATTATAACTGGACTGTGGCGGGCATGCGCTCTTCCCGGCGCTCTTCGATTTCACGGCGGAAAAGAACCCGCAACAGGGGAGGCGCAAGAATAGTGGTGATCGCGGTCATAATGACGACGATGGAGTAGGTTGATTCGGTCACAATACCTGCATTAAGCCCGACCAAAGCAACAATCAGAGCGACTTCGCCCCGTGGCATCATGCCGGTACCGACTTGCAGCACCTGCCGCCATCCCTGCCCAAGCATCGGCAAGCCGCAGCCAATCAGCTTCGAGACGATTGCCAGCACGGAAATTATGATTGCGGAGATCAGAATTTCCCGTGTGATCAAAGAGGCGTTCAGGCGCGCACCGATGGTGAAAAAGAAAAACGGCGCAAGCAATTCAGTAATTCCTGAAACGCGAGGCAGAAGATTCCATTGAGGCGCGTAGTCGGCAAAGACCAGTCCTGCGAAAAACGCGCCGATGATGGCAGCGATATTGATTCGAACCGCCAGCCATGAAAGCAGGAGACAAATAGCCAGCGCAACGACCAGCGACGCGTTTTGCATGGAGAGGTGCTCGACTCCCGGTTCAATGCGCCGCACAATTCGTGGCGCTACAAACATCATGAACAATGCAAAAGCAGTGGCTTCACCAATCAGTACGCCCATGTGAAGCCAGTTCACGCCTCCCGAAGCAATACCGCCAACCACGCCCAGTAAAAGCATTCCCAGAATGTCGTCGAAAACAGCCGCCCCGAGAATGATCTTCGCGGTTTCAGTTGAGAGCAGATGCAGGTCTGCGAATACTCGTGCCGTAATGCCCACGCTGGTGGCCACCATGGCTGCTCCCACGAACACCGACTCGCTGGTCACGTTGCCTCGCAACTTCATGTAGAAGAAGCCGAGCACAAAAGGGACTACAACTCCCGCAACCGCGACCCGCAGCGATTTTCCGCTGATGCGAATCAATTCGCCAGGGCTGATCTCAAGGCCTGCGCTGAAAAGCACAAAAATAGCACCCAGTTCGGCTACTGAGTGCAAGATGTCACTGGCCTGAATCCAGCCGAGCGCATAAGGTCCGAGGATAGCGCCCGCCAGAATTTCCCCAAGCACGGAGGGTAATGCAAAGCGCTCGAACAGCTCTCCCACAGCCTTGGCAGAGACAA
>QHZX01000409.1 GCA_003224835.1 Acidobacteriota bacterium
ACGCGAAAAGTCGTTCCGCCATTGGACCAGACCAGCACCAGCGCGTCCTCACCTTTCGGTACGCTGGAGAGCTCCTTTTGCACATCCGCAGCCGAACGCACCGGGTGCCGGTTCACTTCCGTGATGACGTCACCACTCCGCAGCCCCGCGTTATCGGCTGAGCTGCCGGGAGTGACTCTTTCAACCAGCGCGCCATGCACGTCGTTGCCTGCTTCAACCTGCTGCCGAACTTCCGGAGTCAGGTCAGCGAGTCCGATGCCCCAGCGCGGCTTTTCACCTTTCGCGCTCGCAGCCTCAGACCCTTTGTCGCGTGCTCCCATTGCTTCAAGGGTCACCGGGAACTGCATGCTCTTCCCATCACGCATGATGGTCAGGTCCACCTTTGTTCCCGGCTGTTTTTGTCCCACTTCAACTTGCAGCTCACCAGCGTCGTTTACGGTCTTGCCGTTGAGCTCGGTAATCACGTCACCGGTCTTCAACCCAGCTTTCGCCGCCGGAGAATCAGGCTCAACCTGGCTAACGACCGCGCCAGTTGCAGTCTTCACGTTGAAGAACTTCGCTTCATCAGGCGTGACGTCGCTGATTCCGATTCCCATGTAGCCGTGCTCAACCTTCCCATCGCGGATCAGAGCATCCACGGTGGGCTTTACGATTTGCGTGGGAATTGCGAATCCCATCCCTGAGAATGATCCGGTCTGTGAAATCAGAAACGTGTTGATCCCGATCACTTGTCCATGTGCATTCACCAATGGACCACCGGAGTTGCCCGGGTTGATGGCCGCATCAGTCTGAATGAACTGACCAGGCGCGCGCCGGTCCGCTGCCGGATTCGGGCGGTTCAATGCGCTTACGATTCCGCGCGTGACCGTGAACCGGTATCCCAGCGGATTGCCGAACGCAAGCACTGTTTCTCCCGGCTGTAGCTTCGTCGAATCTCCCCAGGGAACGCTGGGCAGATCGGACGCGTTCACCTTAATGATTGTTGGTCACGATGTAACCGTCAGGTGAAATAATCACGCCGCTGCCGAGCCCGTGCTCGATTTGCGGCTGTTGCGGCTGCATCTGGAAGAACTTCTTGTTGAACCCAAACGGTCCAAAAAATTGCTGCATGCCGTTTGAGTCGTCATTGTCATTGTCATCCTGCGCGGAGGCGTCGCCGTTATCGGGTGAAGTTTTCGAGGTCACCGTCACGTTGACCGTCGCAGGTGTGACTCGCGCCGCGAGTGTTTCCATGGCGTGATCGAGTGCAAGCAGCGCGCTAACGCTGTTGTCGTCCAGCGCGGATGCCGCCGGTGCTGGGGTTGGAGCCGCAGCGCTCGCCGGCTTCGCAAATTCATACGTTGCCAACGAAACCGTTGCCCCAATCGCCACGACTGACGCCAGCAAGCGCCGTGTTGCTTTCATTCTTAATTGATTAAACCAACTCATGTTTGTCTCTCTCCTTTGCTCTGCAACTAATTATTTAGTTATTGCCGTCAAAATTTTTTGCCGCTACTACTTCGCAATTAAAGTGAATTCATGATGATGGTTTCCTGAACCGTTTGCTGCTCACCATCCGCGGATCTAATCCGCCACACAGTCAACGTCCACACCGTCGAATTGGCGGAATCGAACTGCGACGAATGCCAGACCAGCAGAGTGCGCACTTGCCGGGTGGCATCCTCTGAGGCCATCGCTGTCACAACTTTCGGCGTACTATCGGCTGCTTTGGCCAACACGACTTTGGGCGTGCGACTTTTCTTGTGCAGCGTTGTCTTTGCCGGAGTGAATATCGGGTGATCAACTCTACGCCTGTTATTCGAGATTCGTTCCGCCGAACTCTTCCCACTAGTGGGTCTGGCGTCCTCACGCCTCACATTCATAGGAAGACGGCCGTCGTCGCCCGTCCAATGCAGCGACACAGGCCTCACCTGAACTGAACCCATGCCGCCGGCAATTCCCGAAAAAGCCGGCTGAACCTTCTCCTGAAACGAAATCAGCTCCGGCACATAAGGCATTCCACCCAGCGTGATAATGCTTAAGGTCCCAATTATCGCCATGGCCGGTCGCCAGCCGCTATTCGATCGTGCACGCTTCGTGTCCAGAATTTGCGCGACTCGATGTGAAACTTCTCGCACCCTGCCCAGCGCGTTTTGGGCCAGCGCCAACGCTCTTCCCATGCGCATCTTTTCGGCAACTACTTTCTCAGCCACCGAAACTAACGAAGCCGCATACGTCCTTGCATTCGCCGTCTGTTCCAGCACCAGGTCGTCGCACGCAATTTCACGTTCCAAGGCCAACCGGCTGTCGATCCACCACACCGCTGGATGAAAAAAGAACAGCGCCTTTAGAAATTTCTGCGCCAGGTTGGTCCAATCGTCCCAACGCCGTAAATGCGCCAGCTCGTGCAACACGATCCCCTTCAGCTCTTCCGCTGAAAGATCTCGCAATGTCCACGTCGGTAGCACCACCGCTGGCCGGAAGAATCCCAGTGCGGTTGGGACGCGAACGTCGTCAGAAACCAAAAACTTTACTCGTCGCGAATGCGAAGAGTGTCCGGTGGAAAATTCCTGAGCCATCTCCGTCAAAACCGGATGGGACGCGCCATCGATCTCGTAGCATTCCCGCCGTAGCCGGTAAACGTGCCACAATGAAAATCCCAGCCGGACCAAAAGCACGCTCGCGATCACTGCCCAGGTCACAAACAAACCAGTTGCCCACGCGCCCGAAAGCGTCAGGCCCGGCGCATGCAAATGAGACGACCTGGTCGAACTGAAGCTCATCAGTGGCATTCCTGCAATCACCAGCAAAGTTGAGAACCACACCGCAAATCGCGTCATCGAACTGCGCGCCCCGAATACACGCAGGACGCCCCAGCTCAACCCTGCCAAGACCAACCCCTCGAGCAATGTATTCAGCCCACGGCCGGCAACAATCTGGGCAATGGATTGAATCTCGAGCGCCGTCATTCCCGTCCGTCCTTGTTATGAGGAGCATCGGCCCGCAGCATTTCGCGCAGGCGCTTTAGCTCTCTGTCGTTGATCTCGTCATCTCGCAGAATGTTCAGCAACAACGCCTCATGGGAATCTCTGAAAAAGCGGCTCACCAGGTGACGAATCTCCGACCGACTCGCCTCCTGCTGATCAACCAGCGGCTGGTAAACGTGAGCCCGTCCGTCTTTCAGGTGCCCAACATAGCCTTTTTTTTCCAAAATACGAATCGTGGTCAGGACGGAGTTGTAGGCCAGCGCCGGCTTCTCCGGAAGCCAGTCGAGTACCTGCTGCACTGTGCCCGGGCCCTTCTGCCACAAGGCATTCATAATGCGGAGCTCGGCTTCAGTCAGTGTTGCGGATTGCTTTCTAGGCACTCCAGCCCCTTCTACCGGTTAGACTCAATGGTCCTTAAATGGTCAACTAATTGTTTAGTTGCTTGGCGGCGGCTGGATGGTTGCCACACGAATCAGGGGTGGCGGAAAAGGCTGAAGGCACGAAATGCATCATCATCTGATGATACAATAAGTGCCGTGGAGTCCTTATGAGAACAACCGTCGCACTGGATGATGATCTCGTACGTATTGCCCAAGAGTTTACTGGGGTAGCGGAAAAAACTGCTTTGATTCGTGAAGCCCTCAAA
>QHZX01000061.1 GCA_003224835.1 Acidobacteriota bacterium
TTGTGATTCGTGCCTCGCGTGATTCTCTAACTCGCCCGCAGCAAGTCGAGGACGCGGTCGAAATCTTCGAGGTTACGGTACTCGATGACAATCTTTCCCTTCCCGTCAAAATCGGTGATGTGGACGCGAGTGCCAAGCAGCCGTTCGAGTTCCATCTGCGCCGCGCGAACATTGGGGTCAATTGCTTTTTCAGGCGCAGGCTCTGACTTGAAAGTCTGAGGATTGCGCAATTGATCGACGCGCTCCTTTAGCTGTTTTACCGTCAGCCCGAGTTCCACGGTGGTGCGGCCGAGCTTTTCGAGTCCGGCTTCATCGAGAAACGGCATGGCCTCAAGCAGCAGGCGCGCCTCGCTGAACTGGAGCTTGCCTTCGCCGACCAGATCGAGCACCCCCTTAGGCAGCTTGAGCAGACGCATGTAGTTAGCCACAGATTCACGCGACGCTCCGGTGCGCTTGCCAATCTGTTCCTGAGTCAATCCAAATTCGCTACTCAAGCGGGCAAAGGCTTGGGCCTGCTCCAGGCAGTTCAGGTCCTGGCGCTGCAGGTTCTCGACGATCGTCATCTCGGCGGCTTGCTCGTCGCCAAGTGGGCGGACGATTGCGGGCACGGTTGTCTTCCCCGCCAGCTTTGACGCGCGGCAACGGCGTTCGCCGAGCACCAGCACGTAGCGGCCATTCGCTCCGGGACGCACGACGATCGGCTGCGCCAAGCCGCTGGCCTTGATTGACTCAGCCAAGTCGCTCAGAGCCGCGGGATCGAATGTACGCCGCGTCTGATAAGGATTTTCATCGATCAGCTCGAGCGGGACCTCGATTACCTGGCCGTTTGGGGCAGCTTCGTGTGTTGATTTTTCACGGCCTGCGTGCAGTTCCGCAATGTCACCGGGGACAGCTTGTGGCTGCGGCACAATGGCGGGACCAGATGCAGGAGCGATCGCAGGGGCTGCGCTGCCTGTCACAACTGGCGGTACCGCGGCAGGGGCAGCTGCAGCCGCTGATACGGCCGCAACGACGCGTGGTCCCGATGGCAACAACGAATCCAGCCCTCTTCCCAGTGCGCGCCGCTTTTCTGCGGGCTTATGTTCTTCGATAGCAGCCATGAATCTCTCCTTCAGCTTATATATCGTATTACGATATATTTTCATTTCCAGCTAAACGCCGTTAACTTAACTCTTCAAATTCATAGTGACCAGCTTGTTGCGATCCCGCCAGCGCCGCCATCGTGGAGCGTTGACGACCTGCTTCTCTTCCGCGGCAGAAACCTCCTCCGCAGCGGCTTCCTCTTTCGCAGGCTCAGGGAACGCAACGAATCCCGGCACATGCTTCGGAATGATTTCTTTTGCCAGTTGAAGATAGCTTTCCGCGCCGCGCGATTTTGGGTCGTAAAGCAGCACCGGCTTTCCATGGCTGGGAGCTTCCGCCAGACGTACATTGCGCGGGACCGTCGTCGCAAGCAGCTTGTCGCCAAAGAACCTCTTGAGTTCGGCCGTAACTTGCTGCGCCAGGTTTGTACGATCGTCAAACATGGTCAACAGCACGCCATCGATCTCAAGCTTTGGGTTTAGCGCGACGCGGATGCGCTCGATCGTATCGAGCAGCTCGGAGATTCCTTCGAGGGCAAAATACTCCGCCTGCATCGTTATTAGGACTGAATCGGCGGCGACGAGAGAATTCAAAGTCAGAAGATCCAGCGCCGGCGGACAATCAAGAACAATGAAGCTGAACTTCTCCCGCATGGGCGCGAGAGCATCGCGAAGGCGGAATTCGCGGTTCTCGGCGTCAATCAACTCGAAATTCACTCCGACCAGGTTCTTGTGGGCCGGAATAATAAGGAGATTCTCGAGTTCGGTCTTCTGCAGCGCGGACGCGGCGTCGCATTCGCCGACCAGCAGTTTGTAGGTGCTATTGCGCTCGGCGTCTTTGCCTAGGCCGACCCCGCTGGTTGAATTCGACTGCGGATCGCAATCGACGAGCAATGTGTTTAGTTTGGCTGCGGCGAGAGAAGCCGCAAGGTTGATGGCAGTCGTAGTTTTCCCGACGCCACCCTTTTGATTGGCGACAGCGATAATGCGGGCCATTTGATTTTAGGGAGAACCCAGAGACTTGAGCGCAGCATAGTTCGAATCAGCAGCTTTTGCAATGCCGGATTCAAGTGCAGGTACTAAAGAATTGTATTCTGCTTCGATTCCAGTGCTTTGGGAGAGTATTGGTCCTGAGTTTCCACAGAGGAAGATTGTTGCACGTGGAACACCGGGGATCGATTTCCGCAGATGAATTTATTGAGAAGAAATATGTTCCACGTGGAACATATTTCTAGAGCAGATTCATTTGATCAAGCTCGATTTGCTTTGCAAGAAAAAATCACCGTGCCGGAAAATGTTATGAATGACAATGTTCCATGTGGAACATCTACGAGATCAGCTCTAGCAGCTTTGTTTTAAATGGATGACTTCCCCGATCAGCAATCTTCCATTTCTCGAGAGAGGAATGGGAATTGGAGTTTGCCATTGAACGCCCGGCAGGGTCTTCTGCGCCAAGCCAACTTGCGCCTCGCCGATTAGGATCGCGATTCTGCCCCCTTGCCGAACGAGATTGCATGCGACGGGCAGAATTTGTTGGAAGCGTTCGACGGCGCGAAATGTTACCAGATCTCCGCGAAGTGAAACAGTTTCAGCGCGCGCGGCCGTCACTGAAGCTGAATCGAAGTCCAGTGCTCGAATTACTTCGCGGAGGAACGTCGCCTTGCGCTGGTTCGATTCGATCAGTGTAAGTTCAAGCGACGAATTCCAGAGCTTAAGTGGCAAACCAGGGAAGCCCGCGCCGGATCCTATGTCGATGGCAGTATCGCGTGAAGGACCAGTGGGGAACAGCTGCCTGGCGGCAAATAGCGACTCGCCGAAGTGTCTGGCGATCGCTTCTTCAGGATCGCGGATCGCAGTCAAGTTTAGCTTGGCATTCCATTTGAGCAGGAGCTCAAGGTAGACCTGGATCGAGCTCAATTGCAAATCCGAAAGTGACGCCGGTCCGATGAACGGGGTGAGCAGCTCGGCTATCCGTTTTTGGTCGAGTTCTATCGGCCTGGTCGCTGATTGGGGCGTCATTGAGCTGCATTGTAGATCAACTCCTGGCTCGCTTCGTGGGCGAGTGAAAAATTGGAAGGAATTTGATTTGGCGAAGGCGAGCACAAGATTTACTGGTTGACTTGCTTCTGTATTTCTGCAATGATAGAAATATACATGCGGAATACCGCGAAAATAACGAAATACGCCGACATGTTTTCGGCAATGGGTGCAGAGCCCAGGCTTCGTATTATGCAGCTGCTTTTGTCGGCGCATCCCGATGGAATGGTGGTGAATGAGATTCAGGCGGAATTGGAAATCCCCAACTCAACTCTGTCTCATCATTTGGACAAGCTTAGGAATGAAGGGCTGATCGAGTTTCAGCGGGAGAGCACTTTTTTGCGGTATACAGCGAATACGGACGCTCTGCGCGAGCTGTTGCAGTTTTTATACGCGGAGTGTTGCACACGAAACCAAGCAGTGAAGCCGCAAGAGATTGTGCAGATACGGACATAGCTTTTCTGTGTTCGCGAGCTGCAGGATTCAAGAGCTTTCAATCTGTCGCAGTCGCGACAATGAGGAGAGTCAGATGAACAGCACAGACGTTAGAGAAGTCGTGAAGGACAAATATGGACAAGCGGCACTGCGAGTGAATCAGGGCGGCAGCAGCTGTTGCGGAGCGACGGCGGCGAGCGGATTGGGTTGCGATCCGATTACTTCAAACCTCTACGATCCGGTGCAGACTAGAGGCCTTCCTGAACAGGCGGTGCTTGCTTCGCTGGGCTGCGGAAATCCTACGGCATTAGCTCAACTAAATCCGGGAGAGGTTGTGCTCGACCTGGGCTCGGGCGGTGGGATCGATGTGCTGCTTTCGGCCAAGCGGGTTGGCCCAAGCGGCAAGGCTTATGGTGTTGACATGACCGCCGAAATGCTGGCGCTGGCGAATGAGAATAAACGCAAAGCCGGCGCTGACAATGTGGAGTTCTTGAAGGGCGAAATTGAAAGCATTCCGCTGCCGGACAGTTCGGTCGATGTCGTCGTTTCAAATTGTGTAATCAATCTTTCGGCGGACAAGGACCGAGTTCTGCGCGAGGCCTTTCGCGTGCTGAAACCCGGTGGGCGGTTCGCAGTTTCAGATGTCGTGACGCGTGGCGAAATCAATGATGAAATCCGGAAGAGCGTCCTCTTGTGGGTGGGTTGCGTTGCGGGGGCGCTGGACGAGGACGACTATAGCGCAAAATTGGTTAGCGCAGGATTCGAGCAGATCGCGATCGAACCAACCAGGGTGTATCGGGTGGAAGATGCACGCGAGTTTCTGGCCTGTTCGGGAGTGGATGCGGTTGCGCCGCAGGTAGATGGGAAATTTATGAGCGCGTTTGTGCGGGCGGTCAAGCCTAAGGCGTGTTGTGGTCCGGCATGTTGCAGCTGAAAACCGGCTACGCGGCCTAAAGGGCCGATCTTCCACGGTGGTAGAAACTCATCCCTAAGGGACATTCGTGAACGATCACTACAACGTTCTGTTTCTCTGCACAGGGAATTCGGCGCGATCGATCATGGCCGAGGCGATCCTTAGCTTCAAAGGCAAACCTCGGTTCACCGCATATAGCGCGGGAAGTCATCCTTCAGACGCGGTTCGGCCGGAAGCTCTGAAGCTGCTTGAGGCCGCACGAATTCCGATCGATGGTCTGCGCAGCAAAAGCTGGGAAGAATATTCAGGGCCGGACGCACCCAAAGTCGATTTTGTTTTTACGGTCTGCGATAACGCGGCGAAAGAAGTCTGCCCAATCTGGCCGGGCCAGCCTATGATGGCGCACTGGGGAGTCCCTGATCCGGCGGCGGTTCACGGCCCCGTAGCGAAAGTGGAGCGCGCATTTCGGGAAGCATTCATGATCCTCGACCACAGAATCAGCCTTTTTCTTTCTCTGCCGCTGGCCTCGATCGATGATCTCAAGTTGAAAAAAGAAATTGAAAAAATTGGGCGACAATGAAGAATCATTGTCTCAACTCACGCTGTACAAAACTCTAATCAGCCTTAGCTCCTCGCTTGTCCCTTTTTAGATTCGCAAGATTCACACGAAAATGGTTTAGTTTTGAGAACTTCGCTGCAGCAGGACAGCTTCATAGCCCCCGAGGTTACGCCTGCTGTTATGGCTGAACAATTCTCGGAGCAATTCCGCTTTTACTATTCGACCACGCGTTTCAGGGAAACTTTCCCTGACCCGCTGCTGGGTGGCGGTCCGCTCCATGTGGCTCGCCCTGTCATTTGATCTCCGTTCACTTGCATTTCAACATGAATTGAGCCTTCACCATTTGGGCCCTGTGGAACGTCAAACGTTAGTTTGTCGCCGTCCACCTTCCCGCCTTCAAACGAGTCTTGCTCACTTTCGTTGGGTCCGATGCTTCCTGACAATTTGTTTTCGTTTTGAGTGAAGATGGAGTAAGCAGGCTTGGCGTCATTTTGCCCATCCATTTGCAAGGTCCCCGACCACTTGGCTGCGTTCGGGAATGACAAATGAAACTAGAGCAGGAGAAAAAATGGTCGACCGAATGCAATATTCAGAAAATAATCCTCGGCACCATACCGCTAAACTGAAACAAATGCTGACCGATGTAGTCAACCACGCACGTGAAGACGCTCACAAAATCAGTGATCCCAAGGCACAGGCGCTTTTTGAAACTACCGCCGAAGTGCTCATTGGGTTGCGCAAGGCTTTCGAAGATTTCGAACAGAAAAAGGAAGAGGCCTGGAAGAAAGCGAGCTGAGTTACAGTTAGACCATGCGGCTCTCGTCGCTCATCGACAGCTGTGCGCCTCGATCAACCATCCTCGTACGGCTTTTAGTGGGGTGGGTGTTTCTTTCTGAAGGAATTCAAAAAATTTTGTTTCCAGCTACGCTCGGCGTCGGGCGCTTCACAAAAATTGGCATTCCGGCGGCACACTTTTTCGCACCGTTTGTTGGCGTCGTTGAGATCGTGTGCGGCACTTTATTGATAGTTGGTTTGCTCGCCAGATTGGCCGCATTCGCTCTTCTGGTCAACATCAGCGTGGCAATTCTTATGACCAAAATTCCGATGCTGGCGAAAGTTGGATTTTGGGCGACGATGCATGAAGCCCGTACCGATGTTTGCATGTGGCTCGGATCGCTGTTTCTGGTGATTGTTGGCGCGGGCCCGTGGTCATTGGATCAAAGAATGGATAATCATATTGCCAAACAGTCTGAGTCCAAACGGGCAGCGCGCGAGCCAACTTAGTAACGGGGCAGAACCAACATAGTAATAGGTGGGAGGTGGGCGACTCCGATGGCCGGATCCGCACATTTGCGCTGATTCAACCGCCTAAGGAAATGGACAAAGTGGGAGTGGATACGCCTGCGCAGCTCGGAGAAGGCGGCGGTTACGCTCGCCGGAAATGAATCCAGAAGTAAGTGAGGAGGGTGACAATGCTAAAGCCGCAAATCGAGATTGCGACGGATGGAACCCAGAACAACACAATTCTTAACGATTTGCTGCCAAGCCCGCTCGCCGCGAAGAATAGAACAAACAACAGAATGGCCGATAGCCAGAAAAGAGGCGACAACAGAGCCTCAACTAGTCCACCGGCGACCGCCGCCATGCCTGTCGCCGTCTCTGCACTCGCATATTTCCGGGTCATTACGACCTCTCGTGCAAAGCCAACACTGAAAACCGCGGCGATATACTCAGCGCTACTCGGGCGTACTTCATACGCCCTCCCGATCTCAGGAATATTGTAATTCGATAACCTTTGTCAAGAAACGAACACCGCGGCGCCATGAATCGGATCAAATTTTTTCGGCGCCCAGTGCCTGGCTTGCGTGGAGACGATCTCGCTTTCGGTTTCAGCTTGAGATCAGCCGCGAGTTGTAGAAAGTCACGAGCATCGGCGCGAGTCATATTAGTGACGCTCCGACCTGGCGCTCGCCCCCGGCAGGAACCTGCTTTCCCGTTCCCGCTGAGCAAACAGCAGGTTCCTCACCGCTAAAGCGGTTCGGAATGACAGTCGTGGGTGGAGACTTGAAAATCGAAGACAGTGCGGAAACGACTGCGGCGTTTCATGAACTTACTTTCGATGCCGCGACAGCTGCCCCCGCGTGATCCCGCTGCACAAATGCGAACGAACCCCGATGATGGGGTTCGTCGCATGTCGGATCACGTAAGCGGTGCCATTTAATTATGAAGCGTAGCGGTTGCAATGTTGACGGTGCCTGAGGCGGGAAGCGTCGTTGTTGCACCCAAAACGCCCGTGCCTGTATGAAGGACATAGATACCTATGTCGTTCAAGTTAACCGCATAGACAAGCCGACTGTCGGGACTGAAATAAACTGGCGGAGTACCAGGAATCGTCGAGGCACTCGCAGTCAGTTGTGATGTTGTGAAATTAATGTTACCGATGAAGGTTTCATTAACTGTCGCATCACCAACGAAAAGACTAGTGTTAGCTGGAACGATGGCCAGATTCGCGACGTCGTCTCCACAGAAAGTCTGGTTCGAAGCGTCACAGTTAAAACTTTGTCCGGTTGAATTGCGTGCGATTTGAAGGCCGCCGCTTCCCGGGCCGCAGCAAACACCTTCGGCCGCGCTGAGGGCGCCAGTCACAGCGACAGCGCACGAAGTCGTGCAGGAGTTGGTTTGCGCGTAGAACATGGATTGCAGCTTCCCGAGCTGGCCCGTAATTGAGTTCACCGGATAGTAGTCGTATCCGAAGATAGTGGTATGCGGGCCGTTGTCCAGATACTCCGCAAAAAGCTTTCCGCCCTGCGCGCCAAAGAGAAATTTGATGAACCCAATGTAAGCATGCGAGTAGAAGGCCACAATCTGCTTAGTATTGGTCAGCTTTCCAGTGGATTGATCGATGGTAAATAGAACAATTGACGCATTGTTATTGCCTTGTAAATCTGCCCACAACATTGCGGCGTAAGCGAATTTGCCATTCGGGTGCACCAGGAACGAATACACAGGATGAGCAAACGAAAAGGTAAAATGCTGAGAGAGCGAACTCACCGGCGCCCCGTTGGCATTCGCCCGATAAAGCCAGACGCGGTTGAATTCCAAACATAGACATAGTGGTTCGTGCCGATCGTTAGCGGATCTATCGAGCCGTTGCGGACGGATATGGGCGAGCCGACTTGTGTGGCTACTGCGGTTTGAGGGTTGACGTTATCAGTGTGGAGGGACACGCCTGATTTACCTTGCGGTCCGGCAACATATAAAACTTCTACGGTTGAGGACGTTTGAGCTAATGAGTTTGCGTAAAGAGTAAGGAGAAGTATGACGGGGGAGAATACCTTCATCATTGAACACCTCAGTGAGCCAGTGATCTACTGGCGCAACCTAAGATGTAGCTGCTTTATTCTGCGTTGTGTTTTGCTTGGCAGTGTGCGTTACTCGGCCTCGAGAACCTTGGATTCCTGGCGTGATACCAGCGTTAACTGAGACTGGTTAGAAGAGCACGCGGAACGGTGCAGGCCTCCTTCGATTGTTGTTTGTTAGAAGTTCGGTGTAGCAACAAAGCCATGAATACGTCCGTTACCGTCTACATAGGTTCCACCAATCATGCGCTTGTCACTCAGTCCGAACGGGTAGGTAGCCTTGGCGTTGGGAAAAGCTACTGTAATGAAACTCGGCTTGACCTCCACAGCGTCGTTGGTGCCCTCGTTCGATTCAATTTGCTTGGCGAAAAAGCCCTTCCCGCTGGCCACAGAAAACCCAATTACGTCGCCATTGCTGTTGACGCCTGTACCAACCGTGTCCCGAGAGTTGAAGAGATAGAAATCCTCGTCCTTGCCACTCTTGAACCAAGCACTGTCAAAATCGTGGTAGAAGTTCTGCCCGCTGAGGAAGCCATTGTTGGAGACGCCGTTGACTCCCCAGCAGCAAGTACCGGATACCGTGTCACCGGGGTTCATGGTGCCAAAAGTTCCGTTGGCCCACACCCAACCATTGACTGGTGAACTGTCACTAAAAAACCAGTCGGCACCGCCAACGACCAAGGCTTTGTTCACGCTCATCGCAACGGTGTGGATATCAGAGCTCGGACCGGCTTCCGGGGTGTTAAAGTACGTGATCGTATTCTGGTGTTTCCACAGAAAGCCATGCGCGCCGGTGTCAGTAGTGATGGCGAAGCCCACCAGATCGCCGTAGTCGTTCACTCCCATGATGTCCGTCCACGTTGAATGCGGAACCAGAAGTTTTGTGATTACCCCATTGACGATTTTGAAGCCGTGAACCGGACAGTTTGGGAATTGAATATGGGTCTCCACGCAAGACGTCGTCTTGTAAAATCCCACGATTTCCCCGGAAGAATTGACACCACGGACTTGGGTCTCGGTAGCGCCGGGAATGTTGATAGCTTTACAAACGAAACATGGCAACTCTCCTGATTGCTCTTAGAGGTGAGGTCAGGAGAAACGTTGCCCAGCAAGTAACCGGCTGCCGTGGTAGCCCTTAAATTTTACGAAACACCTTAGTTGTTCTACATTCTCGCTGGCAACAGGCCGAAGAAGCCGCCCGTTACGCTGGTATGACGGTGGGGTCCGCTGTTTTCGTCGCAAGTAACACATTGCCTGAATACTGCGCGAATCCTACATCGTGATTGCGTGCAGAAGCCTGACTTTGGAGCGCGGTCAGTGCGATGGCCCGGTCGCGTTGACGCGGTATAACCCAGCCCGTGCAGCGTTATTTTTTCGATCGAGTTTCAAAATGAGCAGATACTGGTAACGGGCGAGACGATAGTCGCCTCGTTCCTCGGCGGCATCGGCTTGGCGAACCAGGTCAGGGACATCCTTTGCCGTGAAACCGTCGACATTGGGAGCCGCTCCGGGAGTTTGGTTTTTCAGGGGCTTTATCGCGGGCGAGGGTTTCGCGTTCGAAGCGTCAGAAACTTCCGCTGTGTTCCCCTCCGTTGCTTGTGACTTTGATTCGCCCGTACCATCCACCGAAGCGTCGTCGTTTTCATTCTGCTGAACTGGCGATGGAGATGGCGGGATTGCTGGCTTGTCTGGCCCGCTTGAGGTCTGAACACCAGTCGCCATACCTGGCGCGGTAGTTTGCGTCGCTTCCGCACTGTCGGGTGCCGCCGATGCTTGTGGGTGCGAGTTCGTTACAGCACCAGAAGGATTGCTGTCGCTACCGCTGAGATCAGATTGATCACTCGCTGTCGAGGCTGGCTGTTGCGCAACAGATTGGTCAGGCTTCGCTGGCTTAAAAGGTCGGCGCGCCCATATCCGAGTAATGGCAGCATTGAGCGTTCTTACGAGCGGAGGGAAAGAACCCGTTTGAGAGCGAGTGTAGAAAGCCCAGGCCGTCGCTGCGATGACGGCCAGACTAAAAATGATAGCCACGCTTCGACTTTTGGCCGAGCGCCGGGGAGCGAGTTCTCCCAATAGGTAGCGCGGGAAAATTTCAGTTCGAGGCGCTGGCACAGCTACTGCCGTTGCGGCTGCGAAGGGCAGCGCAGACTTGATGTTCAACTGCGCGGCCTGTTCCAGAAGAGCGGCGCGCATTTCATCGCAAGTCTGGAAGCGTTCTTTGGGACCCTTTACCAAAGCTTTGCGAATAATTGCGTCAATGCTGCCCGGGAGAGACGGATTTATAATCGATGGCGGCACCGGATCATCATGAATAATTTTGTAGAGAATGGTGGTGACATCACCGCGGAATGGTTTTTCACCTGTCGCAAGCTCGTAGAAAACTGAACCCAGGGCGAAAATGTCGGCGCGATGGTCAACTTTTTTCCCGGCCACCTGCTCCGGAGCCATGTAGCTGGGGGTGCCAACTACCATTCCGGCTTGCGTCAGCGTCTCATTTCCAACTTTAGCTATACCGAAGTCGAGGATTTTGATGGTGCCCTGGCTGGTCAGCATGAGATTGGCAGGCTTGAGATCGCGATGAATGACGCCATGAGCGTGAGCAAAACCAACCGCACTCAAAATCTGCTCGAACCAGTTGATCAAATTTGAAAGCGAAGGCACTCGGTCTTCAGCGAGAAACGTGAGCAGTGTCTTTCCTTCAATGAACTGCATGCTCAAGTAAATGACGTCATCTTCCTGCACGACGTCATAGATAGTGATGATGTTAGGGTGGTCGAGCTTTCCGGTGGCTTTGGCTTCCAGCTTCAAACGCTCGATCAGTTGTTCGCGGTTTGGTGTGCCGCGATCAATTGATATCGCCTTGAGCGCGACCGTGCGCCCAATCAGCTGGTCATAGGCTTTAAAAACTGTTCCGGCTGCGCCGCGCCCCAGCTCTTCCTGTATTTGGTAACGGCCAGCTGTCTTCACAGCTGCGCCTTCCGTGACCGGCTTCGACGATGACTCAGGGGCTTCCATGGCGATGTGAGTGGCCATGGCAAACATGCGTGGAAACGCAAGTCTATGGGCCGGGGGCCACAACGTCGATCATAGACGCCGCTTTTGATTCGTCAGAGTTACCTTAGTGTTTTAGCGGGGTTGAGCAGCGCATCGATGTGTCTTTCGGGATTTTTAATTGCGCTTCTGCGGGATGATTTTGTGACGGCGGTAACGTCGACACCCTCCCGCTGGAGAACTAGGCTAAAAAAGCCGGCGCAGATTAAAACATTTCGAAAGCGTGAAAGGATTTTGCAGATATGTCCGAGAAGCCACAGCAAGCTCCCGAACTTTCATCGCGTCTGAAGAAGACGAACGAGGAACTGAAGAATCTGCAAAATTCGGTGAAAACCGGAATGATCAATGTGAAGGTTCTGATGGACTTCCGGAATGCCGCCGAACGGGCCCGCCAGGCAAGCGCAGCCGTGGAGCAATGGCTGGAAAGGCAAGGAAAAGGAAGCGATCCGTACTCGCTTCTCGCGCAGGTGATGAGTCAGCGCGTGGAAATGGCGACCCAGCTTGTCAAAGACGTCATACACGACCTGGAGAGCCTTGACGTCGACTACGACACACCCGGACTTCCTGAACTGAACAAGGCGGTGCTCACGCTTTCTGAACGGTTAAACAAGCTCTTTCCTCGTTGAACAATCCCATTTAGCTAATCAGAGTTGTTCGAGAATAATGTTCAGTTTGAAAGGCGCAAGCTGCATTGTTTCGGGGCCATGTGGGCGAAAGAAAGCTGGAGCTGCTTCGTAGGCTCAGGGATTTCGCCGACCTCCATGGGAGCGTGCGCTACATCCTGCGCGGAGTTGTAAGCTGTACCCGCAGTGACATTCTTGTTGACTGTAATCGTCCAATTCTTTCTGTCCGGCGTGAGATAAATCGTATATGCGCCGAGTGGAATCTCACTGCCGCCGAGCTTAAGCGGCGTCTGCACGTAAAGAGTAATTCCCGGCGACCACACGCGGCCGTTTCTGGGCTCTTCCTTAACGGTGGGGTGATATTGAATTGTGACCTGATTGCCGTCGGTGAAATTGCAATACGTCTGAGCATCGTCAGCGAAAACGTTTGCTGCTGAAGCTATAACAAATAAGACTGCGACTACTGGGGCCAGGGAAGTGGACGTGCGCATCTGCGGTTTTCCTTTCGGCCAATAATCTATCATTGCGCGGCCTATTGCACGAAGAATTCGTTTACCAGTCGCGTAACCGTTGAACTTTGTTCTCCCGATCCCCGGCGGCCTGCGTTGGCAAGCCCGGACAGCGAGAGAACTCTACAAAGTGAGATGCAGCCGCCGGGTGCTCCCGACTGGGCCTGATCTTCGGTTACGTTCTCAAGAGGTTTATGGGTTGCTACCGTTTGGGCAGGGAGAAAGCCGCCAAATGTCCAAACTGAAGCTTCTTTACGGGGAGTTGAATGAGGAAGTATTGGCCTCACAGGCCGCCGACTTGCAGAAAGCCGGGTACGCGGTCCAGACCGCTGTTGGCCGCAAAGGCATGATGGAAGCCTTAAAGAAGGATGCGGTTGACCTGGTGGTGCTTGGCCAGACGCTGACCCGCGAGGATCGCCATCATCTTCCTTATATGGTCAAAAAGCTGCAATCCGGAGCAAGAGTGTTGGTCCTGCATACCGACGGCTCTCGGCATCCCTATGTGGATGGAAATATCGATACCGGCAGCGATATGCAGCACTTGCTCGACAAGATCACTGCGATGCAGAAGTCGGCGCAGCCAAAGACAATGGCAGCCACAGCGGGTTCACGATAGAGAGGTTGTCAGGCGGCTTGGCCGGTTTTGCCGGCTTCGGGACCATTGGTCCGCGCCCAAGTGTAGTGAATACGGTGAATGACCGTGATAGTCGAAAGCACGGCAATGATCCACAATACTGGGGCCATGCTATTGAAGAGGGCTCCGATAATCACCAATACCAGGCGTTCGGGACGCTCCATAAACCCTACACGGCATGAGCCAATCAGCGATTCCGCCCGGGCGCGCGTGTAGCTGACCATGATCGCGCTGATCATCACAAACGCGGTCAGCACGATATAAAAAAATTTACCTCCGCGGGCATAGAACAGCAACAAGCCGAAAAATTGTGCCTCATCGCTGTAACGATCAACTACTGAATCGAAGAAGGCCCCAAAACGTGTAACGCGATTCTGGGCGCGCGCAACTTCGCCGTCGACGAGATCAAAAAAACCAGAAGCGATGATGATCAGTCCCGCGTAGAAGAACATTCGCTGCTGATTTTCTGCGGTGGCGTAACCGAAAAAGAACGCGGCCCAGGCATTTACAACCAGGCCCATAAAGGTCAAAACATTCGGGTTAACTTTAGTAAGCGCAAGCCAGCGGACAATCGTCTTCAGCAAAACTCCGCAGACGCGGCCAAAAGCGCTGGTCCAGGTCATATTTCCTTGTAAAACGAACGGCGTCACCCGCCGAAGCAGTCAGCTGTCACTCCGCCGCCGCGCCATCATGAATGGTCATCAGGGTGAGAATTTCCATCTCGCGCTTTCCGTTTGGCGTGACCACGACAGCGGTGTCGCCGACTTTTTTATTCAGCAGAGCGCGGCCTATGGGCGAAGTAGTTGAAATTTTCCCGGCTGCAACGTCCGACTCCTCGCTGGTTACGAGGTTGTACTCAACTTCCTCGTTTTTCGTATTATCGAAAACTTTGACGGTCGAGCCCAGACCAACTTTGTCCTTGGGAATGTTGTTCATATTTACCATGGACAAATCTGCCAGGCGCCTTCCCAATTGGCGGAGCCGGGCTTTCACATACTCCTGGCGCTGCTTGGCCATGTGATACTCGGCATTCTCGCTCAGGTCGCCGAGAGCCGCGGCCTTTTTGATTTCTTTTGGGAGTTCGTGGACGAGTTCATGCTCGAGCGCGTTAATCTCGTCCTGCAACTTTCTCTTGATCTGCTCGGTCATCGCTGTGAAATTATAAACCGTTTGAGCCGAATTCCTTTTCTGCACCAAAGTGGCGGTTTTTGGCCCAGCTCGAGACATTAGGATTTTCGCACTGCAGTCACTAGTTGCTCGTGCGGGTCCAAAGGCGCGCGCTTGCCGAGATCACTAAGTAATTGACAATAAAGAGCTACTCGGCCCAGCGATTGTGAAAGCCACGGCGTTCAGATAGAATCATTAAGTAGCGTCGCGGGCTGTTCCCAGTATGAGCGTCAACGGTAACGGTGATTTCCACATTGGTGATCGGGTGGTTTACCCAAACCACGGCGTGGGGGTCATTGAACAAGTCGGCAGCCGAACCCTCGGTCAGCAAATCGAGAAGTACTACCTCCTCAATATTAAATCCAGCAATCTTAAGGTTACCGTCCCCTTCCATAGCGTAGGAGCGGTGGGACTGCGCCGGGTGGTTAGGAATGGCGAAATCCAGAAGATCCTGGATTACCTTTCGGACGGAAACGGCGACAGCGCTGCCGACTGGAAGGACCGCTTCAAAGAAAACTCAGACCGCATGCGGACAGGATCTTTGCTGGAAGTTGCCGCGGTGCTGAAAAGTCTGTTGGTGCTCAAAGAAACCAAAGGTCTATCGTTCCGCGAGAAGAAGATGCTGGAACGTGCTCGCTACCTGCTGGTGAGCGAATTGGCCATGGCTCGAAATACTGAAGAAGCGAACGTCGAGCTGATTCTGGATAAGGCACTCTCTAAAACCAACCTCAAGTTCCCCGACGCTGCCGAACTGCAATCCTAGTCAATTTTAATTTTAATGCGCGTCTCCATTCGGAGGCTGCTCTCCGCCCAGCCATGCCCCGAACGGTTTCAGCGGCTCCACATGGTCGAAAACGATTTTCATCCCAGCCGTGATTGGTATAGCCAGAATCAATCCTGCGGCTCCCCACAGGAACCCCCAAATCAATAAAGCCAGTGTCACGGTGAGCGGATTAAGGCGCAAGCGGCCGCCGAGAAGTTTGGGATAGAGCACATTAATAGAAATGATGTGAAGGGCGAACACCGTAAGCACAATCCAGACCACCTTGGTCGCAGTCAGGTGGCCTATCGCCAGGAATATAGGCGGCAGCAAAGCCAGGAGCACACCCAGATAAGGCAGCAGGCTTAAGAATCCGCTGAGGAATCCCGCGAAATAGAAAAATGGAACGTGAAGAAATCCAAAAACAATTGTGCTTACGCCACCCATGATCAGTCCAATGACGAGATTTCCTACCATGAAATTCCGAATCATTGCTGAGATCATTCCGATGGTCACGTATGCAGCCCGGCGGTTTTCAGGAGCGACTAACCCCATGGTTGCCTTGCGGGCGTGCTCCTGCCAAGTAAGCATGAAGAAGACTAGGAATGGAATGAATGATGCCGCCAACACGGCTTCTGAAAGAGATCCAAAACCGCGGGTCACCAGGTCGGCCCAGTTCGGCGTCTCGCGAACTTTGACCGATCCCTTTTCCTGCGCAGGATTCAAAGCCTCGATCTTCTGCGCTTTGCCAGTAATTTTCGCCAAGTCTCGCCGTATTTCTGATGCATGCTTGGGTAATTCCTCCAGCAGATTCGAGACCTGATTGACTCCCAAGTAAATGAATCCCGCAATAGCAGCGCACATGAGCAGTACCGCCATACCGGACGCGGGAGCGCGCGAAAGTCGCATCCAGGTGAACAGGTCGGCGACTGGATCAAGAATGAAGGCTATAAGTACCGAAACCAGAATTACCACCAGGGGTTGTTCCCCGAAGTAGCACATCGTCAGGATCGCGCCCACTCCCATGACGGTCAGGGCCCAGTTCCTGACGCCAGGCCGTGGGTGCGCTACAGTGGTTCCGCGAGGTGGGGCTTCCGGCTCCTTATCCTTCGCATCTCGCTTGTTGTCGATGTTCGTAATTGCTTGAGCCATATAATTCGCAACATGGATCACGGCAGCCCGGCAGCAGCGCTGAAACCGCGAGTCCTGGGCTTAGATGTCGGTTCCAGGAGGATTGGAATGGCTATTTCTGATCCGCTGGGCCTTACTGCGCAAGGGTTGCCCACGCTACAGCGGCAGAACAAACGGCTTGATTTCGAGCAACTGGCCAAGGTAATCAGGGACTACCAGGTCTCGGAAATCGTGGTTGGATACCCGCTTCGGCTGAGCGGAATGGAAGGTATTCAATCCGATAAAATGCAGCTTTTTGCTGAGGAATTGCGTAAGAAGTTTGGATTGCCAGTACACCTGTGGGACGAGCGCCTTACCTCCAGCCAGGCTAATCGCATTTTGCGCGCAACCGATCTCTCGATTAAGAAGCGAGGCCAGGCAGTCGATCGCATGGCAGCAGTTCTGATCCTGCAGAACTGGATGGAAGCGAGAAGCAGCTCTTAGCTTTGGCTTTTAGCCGTTGGTTTTAGCTCTAACTTTGTAGTTACAGCCTGGTCGGGGCTTAAGTGAGATTGCTCTTCTCCTTCTCTGCGCACTCGGCGAGATTTCTCTGCGCTCTCCCCGGTTAAAAGCTCTCTTCGTGCACATTCAGGCTCCGCAAATAGTTCGAAATCACTCTTGCTTATAAACCAACCCATCCTTCATCACGAACTGCACATTCTCCAAAAGCCTCACGTCTTTCAGCGGATCGCCTGAAACCGCGATGACGTCCGCGTATTTGCCGGGTTTGATCGATCCAAACTCATTGCTGCGCCCGATCAAATCGGCGGCCGCCGAAGTTGCCGCCTGAATTGCCTGCATGGGAGTCATTCCGTACCTCACCATGAAAGCGAACTGTCTGGCCGAGGTCCCGTATGCGCAAACGCCCGCGTCCGTGCCGAAGGCCAACTTCACTCCGGCTTTTAGCGCTTTTCGGAAATTTTGACGTTGCACTTCTCCGAGTTCGCGGTCGTGCTCTAGAAAATCCGCCGGCATGGTGCCGTTCTTGCCCTGTTCCTGAATACATTCGTCGTCATAAATATCCATCACCAGGTATGTGCCGTGCTGCTTAGCGAGCGCAATGCCTTCATCGTCGATCAAGGTCGCGTGCTCAACCGAGGCCACGCCGGCGCGGATTGCATTCTTAATTCCGTCCGCGGCGTGCGCATGTGCCGCCACCCGCAAGCCGAAGTGGCTGGCCTCATCCACCGCCGCCTGTAATTCTTCTGGCGTAAATTCCTCAGATTTGGGATTGCTGCTGAAAATCCCAAGGCAACTGGATATCCGGGGCCATGCCGGTCATGGCGCCCGCGCCCCCTGTGATGGTGACATACGCGCCGGCTACGTACATGCGAGGACCAACGATGTCGCCGCGATTGATGGCGTCTCGCAAGGCCACATCGTTCAACGCGCGGTACACGCCTACATCGCGAACAGTCGTGAAACCGGATTCCAGCATGGTGCGTGCATTGGGCACAGACTCCAAGACGCTTTGCGATGCCGATTTCTTGAGCTGAAATAACGGATCCCCCTCGCCGAATTTACCGTCAGCTAAATGAGTGTGGCAGTCGATCAGCCCCGGCAGCACCGTCATTTTTGAGAGATCGATAATTTTTGCGTTTTGTGGAACTGCGAGTCCCGGCCCCACCGCTTCAATCTTGTTCGCGCGGATGACGATGACTTGATCTGTGAGAACCGTGCCCCTATCGGGATCGATGAGCCGCCCAGCCTTGATGACTGTGACCTGCCCTGCCATGGTCACGGACATGGCGAAGAGAAGAACGGCTAAGCATGAAACGTTTTTCAAGTTCCGACTCCGCTTTAGAAATGGCAGCAGCGCATTCTACAACGCGCTGGGTCCGAGCGCCGGATCGAGAGCCAAGGGGCCGCGAATCGGGATTGCCGTGCTACTCTCGATTCCTGAGATCAAATGTTTGGCACTGCACAATTCGCATCGATCTTGTACGCTCTCGGCGCCTTTCTAAGCTGGGGGATAAGCGACTTTGTAGGCGGATACATAGCACGACGGTTTAATTCCTTCTACCTGGCGGCGCTGGGACATTTGGGCGGCACAACCCTGATGTTGTGCCTGGCGCTGGCGAACCATGAAGCTGTACCGGCACTTTCACATCTGCGCTGGGCATTTGCGGGGGGAGCATGCGGCGGAGTTTCGCTCGCGCTTTTCTATCGCGCACTGGCGCAGGGCAATATGGGATTGGCAGCGCCGGTGTCAGCGGTTCTCGGCGCGGCGATTCCGCTCACATTCGGGCTGTTCATCGAAGGATTGCCTAAACCCTTAGCGATAGCAGGATTTCTGCTGGCGCTGCTCGGAATTTGGCTGATCTCGCGTCCCGAGGCCGGTCGCCGACCGGAAGGGCTGGCGCTGGCCATGATTTCGGGTGTCGGCTTTGCGCTCTTCTTCATATTTGTTAAGCAGGCGGGAAGCGGCTCCGCGCTGTGGATTGCGTCCGCCTCGCGCGCTTCGTCGCTGGTGGCGACCGGATTGATTACGCTTATTGGCCGAAAATTTTCGCCTACGTACCGACTGGGCTTCGGGATAGCTCTGGTCGCCGGGTGCATCGACGTAACCGGAACCTTTCTGTTCGTTCGCGCTAGCCAGACAGGCCGGCTGGATACCGCCGTCATTTTGAGTTCTCTTTATCCAGCGGTAACGGTCATTCTCGCTCGCATCTTTCTGGGGGAACATTTCACACGTTGGAAAACTGTGGGCATGATTGCGGCGCTGGTTGCAGTGCCCATGATCGCTGCAGGATAGAAAGATTATTTTTCAACCATCGCACCTGTGCGATTCTGTCGTCTACGGGGGCTTCGGGATGACATCTTTTCAGGAAACGTCTCCCTGTTAATTTGCCGGGTTTTATTTGTTCTCTCTGCGAACTCCTAGAAGACTCCGCGCACTCTGCGGTTAAAAGCTTCGAAAAGATCCTAACCGCAGAGATCGCTGAGCCACGTTTGTTACCATCCACTCGTGGCCCTTGTCGAAATCAGGAATCTGACCAAAGTGTTCCCGCAGGGCGAATCCGTGTTTACTGCCAGGAAGGGAGAAGTCCGTGCCGTGGACGATGTTTCGCTTGAGATTCAAGCTGGCGAGACCCTTGGGCTGGTCGGCGAATCCGGCTCCGGCAAGAGCACGCTATGGAATTGATTTACTTCACGTCGGCCACGGCGAATTACGGCGATTGCGCTGCAACATGCAAATCATCTTTCAGGATCCATTCAGTTCCCTCGATCCGCGAATGCGGGTGCAAGATTTGGTTGCGGAACCGCTGTTGATCCATAAGAGGGCGATGGGAAAGCTCGAAAACACTGGCGAGGGCGCCCGTACTGAAGTCGGGAAAGCTGCGATCACATCTACGGTCGCTGAGCTTTTGAAAGCCGTCGGGCTCGACTCATCGGCAATGCGCCGCTATCCCCATGAGTTCAGTGGAGGCCAGCGGCAACGCATCGTGATCGCCCGCGCACTGGCGCTGCGACCGAGATTCATTGTTTGCGACGAGCCAGTTTCCGCGCTCGACGTCAGCGTGGGCGCGCAAATTGTGAATTTGCTAGCACAATTGCAACGCGACTTCGGACTGACTTATCTATTCATCTCGCATTCCATGCCCGTGGTCCGCTATCTTTCGACGCGAGTTGCAGTGATGTACCGGGGCAAGATCGTCGAGGCCAATTCGACTGATAAGATCACGCAGAACCCGCAGCATCCGTACACGAAGACATTGCTTGAGGCCACGCCAGAAATCGCAATGTGATCGGGGCGTCTCCAGTCGCGAACTGGCATTCGACATCACTCAGCTTCGGGCGTTATCCTTCAAACCTCACAAACCGGAGGACGAATGAAGCTCGCAATTCTGATTTTGACTTTTGCATCCGTTGCCGCCGCCCAATCCAAGTCGCCCGTCTCGAGCGCTCTCCGCCAGATGCTGGATGGCCGCGAGAAGAACACAGTTGCGGCATTTGAGGAAATGCCCGCCGGCAAGTACGACTACAAGCCCACGGTTGCCCAAATGAGCTTCCGCCATCTCGCGGCGCACATTGCCGATGGCAATAATTATTTCTGTGCGAATGTGGGCGACGTTCCGCAACCGAAGGTGGAATTCAACGGCAAAGAAAGCAAGAAGCAACTGGTCGCGGCCGTGAAGGCTTCCTTCGCGTTCTGCCATACTGCCCTGGAGAAAGCCAACGATTCAACATTGGGCGAGGACATCAAATGGTTTGACGGCAAGCCGCGTGCGCGTGCGTGGGCTGCGTTAGGATTAGCCAGCAGTTGGGCCGACCACTACGGCATGGCGGCAATGTATTTGCGGCTGAACGGGCTGGTGCCGCCCTCGGCGAAGAAATAATTCACCGCGTTCAAGCAGTTGGCGCTCTTGATAACCGGTGTCATCGAACAATCCTTTTGTCTCGTCCTTAGCCGGATAGAGCGCTGGTGGCTCGATCGCATGGCTGAAATCCAAGCTGGATAGGCACGCTGCCTACTTTCGCGCCTCCAGCGTTGCCAGCGTAAGTTATACTTCTCCGACTGGGCTGGGGGTTCGACCACACCGGATTTTCCTGATGGCAATCGGTCTCCACACGCAAGACCTGCGCAAAATCTATAGCTCCGCGCCACCCTTTGCGGCTGGCGGAGTGTCGGCGCCACGTGGCGGCGCGCCTGGAGAAAAACCCGGAAGGCAGCCTAAGCCTCAGATCGTTGCGCTGGATGGCATATCGCTAGCGGTCGAGCCCGGAGAAATCTTCGGGCTTCTCGGTCCGAACGGCGCCGGAAAGTCCACCACCGTCGGCGTGCTCACCACGCGCGTGCGTCCGACCAGCGGTGAAGCCTGGATCGGCGAGTATGCGGTCTGGAAAGAGCAGGCGGCGGTTAAACGTCTGATCGGAGTTGTCCCGCAGCGCCCGAATCTGGATTTCTCTTTGACGGCCAGCGAGATTCTCACCTTCCACGGCGCGTACTTCGGACTCAGCACAAAAGAGCGGAATGAACGGGCTGCAGCGCTGCTCGAAAAATTCAAGCTCACGGATCGTGCTAATCAGATGGTGCGCGGATTTTCCGGCGGCATGATGCAGCGGCTTTCGATAGCGCGCGCCATGATGCACGATCCGCAAGTCTTGTTTCTCGACGAACCGAGTGCTGGACTAGATCCGCAGACCCGGATTTTGCTCTGGGAAATCATTCGCGAATACAACCAGGCTGGGAAAACCGTTCTGCTGACCACGCACAACATGGAAGAAGCCGACGCGCTCTGCCAACGGCTGGCGATCATCGATCATGGCAAAGTCATCGCAATCGACACGCCGTCGGGGCTGAAGGGCTCGATCCCTGGGGCCTTTCTGTTACGCCTGCGCTTCGCAAAGCACACGCCCGGCTTGCTGTTGGGTTTGCAATCGCTTTCGGGAGTTCGCGAAGTGCGCTCCCAGGACACGACCGGCGCCGACGTTTACGCGGATCGCGGCGGCTCGCTGATTCCCGAGATCGCCAGTCTTGCGAGCACTACCGGCGCTGAGCTGGTGGATGTTCATATTTCCGAGCCGAGCCTGGAGAATTTGTTTCTACATCACACCGGAAGGAGCCTGCGCGATTGAACTGGAAAACCTTCGGCGCTTTGCTGGCCCGCGATGCGCAAGTTGCCAAGCGCAACGCGATACAGCTATTTTTCCAAACCTTCCTGCAGCCCTTGATGTTCGTGTTTATTTTCGGCCGCGTGATGGTGAGCAGTGGCTACATGCCGGCGTCATATAAAGCATTGCTACTGCCGGGAATCATGGCGATCAGCATGGTCTTCACCGGCGTGTGGGCCGTCGCCATGCCGCTGATTGCAGAATTTCAGTGGACGAAAGAAATCGAAGACCGGTTGCTCGCGCCCATCGAAAACATCTGGCTCGCGATCGAAAAAGTTTTGTTTGGGATGATTCAGGCAATCGTCGCCGGGCTGATCGTACTGCCGCTGGGGTGGCTGCTCCTTCGGCCGATCGACATTACGATCAACTCAATCATCACTTTCGCTCTTATCACGATTCTCGTGGCCGCGTTCTCAGCCTGCGGCGGACTCGCTCTGGGTTGCAGCATGAAGCAGGAGCACATCGGCCTGATGTTCAGCCTGGTGCTAACGCCGATGATTTTTTTCGGCTGCACTTACTATCCGTGGAGCGCTCTGAACTCATTTCCGATCCTGCAAAAGATCGTGTTGATCAATCCGCTGGTTTATGCGAGCGAGGGACTGCGGGCG
>QHZX01000062.1 GCA_003224835.1 Acidobacteriota bacterium
GGGGCTGCGTCAGTTCGACAAGAAAGCAATCAGTTGAGTTGTTGTCTACTCATTCTGTTGGCAAAAAAGCTTTCAAAAAGCTTTTAACCGCAGAGCGCGCCGAGTCGAACGCAGAGGCCGCAGGAAAACATTACAGTCCAGCCAGAGTCACTCATTTGAGCTGTTCTCGGCGTTCTCTAATAATTTCTTTGCGAACTCTGCGATTAAAGGCTTTGCAACTGGAATAACCATGCCGGCAAGACAACAATCGCAGCGTGCCTCCACTAACACGGCGGGTTACTCAGGCAC
>QHZX01000410.1 GCA_003224835.1 Acidobacteriota bacterium
GGCGCAGCCAGGGCTGAATACGCCAGTGCATGAATCCTTCCATCACGACTTGCCCGGCCAGCGTGCCGGTGATCGTGCTGCTTTGACCGCTAGCCAAAAGCGCCACCACGAATAACGTGCTGGCGAGGGCGGTGCCCAACAAAGGCGCCAGGGTCAGATACGCGATGCGAATCCAGTCGCTTTGCGGACTGAACGTAATAGCTTGGCCACCTGCGACCTGAACGGTTGTCTGCCCGTAAAAAACCAAAGCTGCTAATACCAGAATCGCTGCGTTTACCAGGAATGCGACGCTCAATGCAGTCGTTGAATCAATCACGTTGAAGCGGATCGCACTTCTGATCGACGCGTCATCTTTTTGCAGCTTGCGGCTCTGCACCAACGCGGAATGCAGGTACAGATTGTGCGGCATGACGGTGGCCCCGATTATGCCGATTGCCACATAGATCATCCCGGCCTGGCGGAAATTCGGACTGATGAGTGCGCGTCCCATCTCCAGGAAATTCGGCCGGGTCTGCGGCAGCACGAAAATTTCGATGAGATAACAAGCGGCAATAGTGGCGATCAGAACCAAAACCACAGCCTCGATGGTCCGCATTCCGTACCGCTGCAGGGCGAGCAACAAGAGAACATCGACACCGGTAATGATCACTGCCCATAGCAGCGGTATGTGAAACATCAAATTGATGGCAACCGCGCTGCCCAGCACCTCGGCTAAATCGCAAGCGCCAATCGCGATTTCGCACAGCAACCAGTTCGGCCAACGCGTCCATCGCGGATACCAATCACGGCAACATTGTGCCAAGTCTTTGCCAGTGACCACGCCCAGGCGGGCGGCAATCACCTGCATGAAAATTGCCATCAAGCTGGCGAGCCCCACCACCCACAACAATCCGTATTTATATGCCGCTCCTGCGGCCAGATCAGTGCCCCAGTTGCCAGGATCCATATAACCGACGCTCACCAGAATCGCGGGCCCTATGAATGCGCGCCATTGCTGCCAGAAACCGGCTGCGTGATGCGGCACCTCGACGGTGCCATGAATTCCTTCGAGGGAAATATGGCCAGAATGGACCACAGTAGTTGCGGCCTGCCCAGATTTATCGAATTGCTCGGTTTCGCTTGGAGTTGGCCTAGCCCGAGATGATGAGTGATAAGGCGATTTTACGACCAGTCGGCGGACGGGCCTACCGGAGGACATTACTAAGGACACCGAGGATTATTGGAACGATCATGCCGGTATTGAATAGAACCCAAAAGCGCTCTTGATTAGTCCTCGGGTGAGCGGATTTTGCAGTCAATAGAAACACGCCAGAAATCAATGAACAGAGAACAAAAATCCCTGAGTCAATCTTGCGGATAACCGACAGCGGATTCCCCGACCAACAAAACCACGCGATCCCTGAACCGAGTAAGAAGAGCGCAGAGTAAGCGGCAAAATTGAACATGTAAAACCACTGGCTCCGGGGCGCTTGCCGAGGTGAAATCTCTTCGAACACTACTAAAGCATTCTTGCAGGTCGTTCGCCAGCTTGCACGATGACTGTCGTAACCAGGCGTTATCACTCATTGACCCGGAATGATGTCCAAACGGCCTCGATGGTGATACGGCGATTTATCAACAACGGCGAGTAGCGAGTGCCATTCAATGGGCAGGGACTTCGCATCTAACGCGTACAACATCTACTATCTGAATTATTGGAGATCACGAAATGAGCAGCGTCGAGAGTCGAAGGAATTTCATTGGCGTTCTGCCGATAGCGGGAGTCATAGCCGTGGGAGGTTCCCACATGTTGCTTGCTCAGGGAAAAAAGGAAAAAACAGGAGAGCAAGAAGTTTCAACTAACGAAGACTTGATGCGCGAGCATGGTCTTCTCAAGCGAGTATTGTTGGCCTATGACGAAATCATTCATCGCATTCGTGCAAAGCAGGAGTTTGCGCCGCGGACGGTGACCGACGGCGCGACTATTATTCGCAAGTTCATCGAGGAGTACCACGAGAAACTTGAGGAAGATCATCTGTTCCCGCGGTTTCGAAAAGCTGGCAAGCTGGTCAGCCTCGTGGACACATTGTTGAAACAACATCAAGCGGGGCGGCGGGTCACCGACCGCATTCTGGCGACAGCCAGTTCGTTGAAAACGCAAGATGATCGCAGCCGTCTGGCTTCTGATCTCGAAGCCTTTAATCGAATGTATGCACCGCATGAGGCGCGAGAGGACACGGTGCTCTTCCCTGAGTTGCACAAGATTATTTCCCCGCACGAGTATGACGCGTTGGGCGAGCAGTTCGAGCGAATTGAGAGGAAGACTTTTGGAGGAGACGGGTTCGATATTTATGTGGACAAGGTAACCGCAGTCGAAAAACAACTCGGCATTTACGACCTCAATCAGTTCACCCCCAAATAATGTTCCACTTCAACCTTAAGGGTCATTGATGTTAACAGGCGTTATCAATTCTTCACCCCCCCGACCGCCCATTGTTCGTTGTATCCTAGTGCCGCTTCAGCAGTAGCATCTCCATTTCATCCAAGGAATAACAACCATGCGATCCCGCCCGATGGTCTTGGCAGTTTTCGTCCTGGCCATGTCGTGTTTTTTTCTGTCTCCTGCGAAGGCTCAGCAGCCCGTGCCCGCTCCTCGTGCCATTACCGTGGACGATGTTTTTGAACTCCGCGATGTGCGTGATCCGCAGATCACAGCGGATGGGAAATGGGTGGCCTACACAGTCTCAACCATGTCGCTGAAGGAAGACAAGACGGAGACGCGCATCTGGACGGTACCGGCCACGGGCGGTGACCCCATGGTTATGACTGCCCCGAAGGAGTCGTCGTCGCACCCGCGATGGAGTGCGGATGGCAAGTATCTGGCATTTCTTTCCAAGCGCGGCGAAGGCAAGACGCAGGTTTGGCTGCTGAACCGCATGGGTGGCGAGGCCGAGCAACTGACAGAAACTGTTCAGGACGTAAACGATTTCGCCTGGTCGCCGGACAGCAAGCGCATGGTTCTGGTGCTGCAGGATCCGTCGCCGGAAGAGTTGGAAGAGGCGAAAGCGAAAGAAAAAGAAAAGCCTGGCAACGAAGCCAAAGATAAAGAAGCGAAGTCAGGCAAACCGAAAACGCCGCGCCCTCACGTGATCGATCGCTATCGCTTCAAGACCGATATGGTCGGCTACCTCGACCGCCGCCGCACGCATTTGTACGTTCTCGATGTCGCGACGAAAGCCTTGACCCAGGTCACTTCCGGCGATTTCGACGACGACCAGCCCGCATGGTCTCCCGACGGGAAGCTGCTGGCATTTGCCAGCAATCGTTCCACTCCCGACCCCGACCGCACCTACAACTCCGATATTTGGGTCGTGGCCGCGGATAACTCCGACAAAGGAGCGCATCTGACGCAGGTCACCACCAACCCCGGCGAAGACACCGAGCCTTCGTGGTCGCCGGATGGAAAATGGATCACTTATCTCACAAAGCTTGACCCAAAACTCTTTCAGTATGGAACCCTGCATGTGGCGGTTTCCCCGGCAAGCGGCGGCCCGGCAAAGGTATTGACCCAAAGCTTTGACCGCATGTCGCGCTGGCCGCGATTTTCGCCCGATGGCCGGTACGTTTATTTCACCGCCGACGACGATGGCAAGGTAAACCTGTGCCGCATTCCCGTGGCGGGCGGTGAGATTACCCGC
>QHZX01000411.1 GCA_003224835.1 Acidobacteriota bacterium
AAGCCTGGCAAGTCCGCCAAAGTCGAGATCGGTGAGAACGTCTTGATCGGTCCTAACGCAAAAATTTTTAAAGGCGTTAAAATTGGTAATAACAGCATTATTGCCAATGGCGCGGTCGTCAGGCGTTCAGTTCCGGATGACATGCTTGTCTTTGGCAATCCGGCTCGCCAAGGCTTTGGTCTATTCCAGGATTAATGTTTTGCTGAGCCCATCCGTGCAAGCCACAATAACTCCTATCATATCGCCTTCTGCGGCTGCGACGCCGAATAAGTCGTATGGTCGAATTCTGAAATCATCGGCGCTGATCGGCGGCTCGACGGCCGTCAATATGCTTTTCGGAATCATGCGAACCAAAGCCATGGCTCTGCTACTTGGACCTTCCGGGGTAGGACTCCTGGGTATCTACGGATCTATTTCGGAGCTGGCCCGCAGCGTTGCAGGTTTGGGAATTAATAATAGCGGTGTAAGACAAATTGCGGAGTCAATTGCCTCGGGTGAAACGGAGCGAATAGCCACTACAGTAATCACTCTGCGGCGAGTTGCACTTTATTCGGGCATAGTCGGGGCTTTGCTCCTGATTGCATTGTCCAAACGCGTATCGTGGGTGACGTTTCGTGATTACGAACATGTCGCCTCTATAGCATTGCTTGCGTTCGTCGCGCTTTTGCTAGACATCTCGGATGCGCAGCGCGCCTTGGTTCAGGGCATGCGACGAATATCAGATCTTGCACGTATGAATATTCTCGGCGCTTTCTACGCTGCCATATTTAGTATTGCAATTGTCTATCTATGGAGAGAGCGCGGCATCGTACCATCTTTGATTTGTGTCGCTGCAATGAGTGTTGTTACCTCATGGTGGTATGCGCGCAAGGTCAAAGTAGAACGAATTCGTATTACTTGGCCAAGAGCCTTCGCGGAAGCGTCTGAATTACTGAAGTTTGGGGTTGTCGTGATGACAAATGTGTTGGCGACCCTCAGTGCTGCATATATTGTGCGTCTGTTTCTCTTGCGTACTATGGGATTGAAGGCAGCTGGTCTTTACCAAGCCGCTTGGGCGCTCGCAGGGATTTGCATAAACTTCATCCTTGATGCGATGGGCACAGATTTTTATCCTCGATTGACTGCCGTTGCAAATGACAAGCGCCAATGCAACACGCTGGTGAATGAACAAATAGAAATAGGCTTCTTGATGGCGGGTCCTGCAATGCTGGGAGCCTTAAGTTTTGCGCCCCTTGCAATCATCGTATTTTATTCCGCCAAATTCGGCGAGGCTGTTCCACTTTTACGTTGGTTCTGTTTAGGGATGTTCATGCGTGTTCTAACCTGGCCGATAGGCTTCATCTTTTTGGCTAGAGCCGAACGGAAGCTTTTCTTTTGGACCGGAGTGTTGTTTAACGCGGGCTATGTAGCCCTCGTTTGGTTCGGAATCAGAATGTTTGGTTTATCCGGGGTAGGGATCGCTTTCTTTGTGCTTCAAGTGCTACACAGTATGATAATTTACAGGATCTCTCATCTGGTAACCGGGTTTTCATGGTCCGACCCAAACCGAAGATTGGGCTTTATCTTATTTCCATTGCTAGCCTTGGTGTTCGGCGTTTGGTACTTAGTTCCCCCGGTACATGCCGCGATCATCGGGACTGCCATCGCATTACCGGCTGGCTATTATTCGGTCAGAACCCTCTGTAGATTGATACCACTCAATCACCTGCCGAGAGAAATTGTCCTCGAGCAAGACAACGTTGAGTAGACTTAGTCGCATTTCGTGGGTGACACAGCTTGTTCAGCAAGTTTCCTCCCGCCTCAGGCAGAGTACGTTGCGACGCAATTCTGAAATACGTCTCTCTTTGAGTATGGATATACTGAGTAAATCGTATAACTAAAGCATACTTCGGGACTTTTGCAAAACATCGCGCCGCGCACAAGAATCAGGAAGATTGCATTCGTTTTTCAGCGTAAATCCATCCTTCGAACCTTTCCAGAGCTGGTCTTTGGCAATTCGTCGCGAAATTCCACGTCGCGTGGCACCTTGAAGTCTTCCAATCGTGCTTTGCAGAGCGAAATTACTTCTGCAGCGGTCAGCACAACGTCCCGCGCAACGATGAACGCCTTTATCGCGTTCCCAATTAGCGGGTCTGGAATCGCGACCACTGCGGCATCCTGTACCCCTGGAATCGCATACAGCACCTGTTCCACCTCGCGAGGCGCCACTTTCTCGCCCCGGGTTTTAATCATGTCGTCCTTGCGGCTCACAAAATAATAGTATCCCTGCTCGTCCATTTTGAAGAGATCGCCGCTCAAGCAAACCCGCTCACCTGGTAGGGACGCAGCACGAAACCGGGCTGCCGTCAATTCAGGCGCTTCCCAATAGCCGCGCATCACATTCCTGCCGCGCACGATTAGCTCGCCAACTTCGCCCGGCCCGAGACGAAAGCCATTTTCGTCCTCGATCCACAACTCGGTCCCCGGAATTGCTATACCTGAAGACGCCGGTCGTATGTCCGATTGAACCGGCGGCAAGTACATCGCTCTCGCCGCTTCGGTGAGGCCGTACATTAAATACAGCTTCGCCTTTGGGAGCGTCTGCCGCAATCGTTTCACATGTTCCACCGGCAAACCCGCAGCTGCATTAGTTAAATATTTCAAGCTGGAGAGGTCCCAGTTATGAATATCCATGTTAAGTAACATCGAATAGATTGTCGGCACCCCTGCAAATCCTGTTACTTTCTCTTGTGCCATCTTCTCGAGCACGAAATCCGGAAATGCAAATGATTCCTCCAGCACCAACGTGCCTCCGATATAGAACATCGCCAGCAACTGATACAAGCCATAGCTGAACGACAGTGGCAGTACATTCATCACGACATCGTTATCGGTATTGTTCAAATAAGTGGTAATTGAGTGCGTCACGAAAGTTATATTATTGTGGTCGCACATCACCCCCTTGGATTCGCCCGTGGTGCCGGAGGTGTAGATGAGGCAGGCGAGGTCCAAATCAATGTTGTGGCTGTCCGGTCTTTCCGCAGAACTGGTCCTTTGGATTAACTCAAAGTCCATGTGTTCTTCGGGGCGGCTTTTCTCAGATGACGCAGCGTCACGGCACACAATTACTTCTCTGAGCGAGCCGACTTCCTTCAAGATGCGTTCTGGCAATCTTTGGGTCACCGCTCTCTTGTCGAGCAGAATTATTCTTGCTTGGCAATTATTTAGGATTGAAACAAGTGTATCGCTTTTGGTGGTGCGATTCAGATGGATAAAGACTGCGTCCGCTTTCGCGGCCGCAAAGATCCCTACCACTCCCTCGACGCAATTATTTAAGTAAATGGCGATGCGATCTCCGCGAGCCACGCCAAATTTGTGAAACGCATTGGCGAGTCGATTCGCCATAGCGTCAAGCTGCGCATAGGTGAATCGCGCCGGGCCGCACACAAGAGCCGTTTTGTTCGGGTGTATCCGAGCGCCGTTTTGAATAAAATCCTGGACGAGCATGACCCACATCAGCCTTTCATGAACATCCATCATTGGGAACGAAGTCTAGCAGTGCAAGATGCCTTTAGTTATCCCTTGCAGTTGTCAATTCCACGCTTCTCTTCCTGATGGTAAAAAATCGATCATACTGATTAAACACCTGGCTCTTACGTCTTTATTATTCACACTTTCCGATCGCCGCAGCCCAAACTGTGCGGGACCCAAACTGAAACTTGCGCCTGCAAAACAACTGAAGCGGTTGATCCGGTAGCAACTCAGATTCGTTCCTGCCTGACGCCAGCCAGCACGAGCTTTTCGATGGGATCCCGTCCATCGCCCCTTTTGTTCAGTTGCAGTACTGCGCTAGAGTAGACAAGGCGCGAGCGTCAGGAATTGGATTGAAGATGAGCGTTTACGAAATCGATCCACTGGCTGATGACCGCTGGCCAGATTTGCTGGAGAAACATGAACGAGCGTCCGTTTTTCACACCCGGAGTTGGTTAGAGGCGCACAAACGCTCATACAAGTATGAACCGGTTGCCTACACCACTGCAACGCCAGGAACACCGTTAACAAACGGCTGGGTATTTTGCCGTATTCAAAGCTGGCTTACCGGCGGGCGTTTGGTTTCTCTGCCTTTTTCGGACCACTGCGACCCATTAATTAATAATAACGAGGAGTTGCAGGAGATATCTCAAGCGGTACTTCAAGACATGAAGCGGAAACACTGGAAATACATCGAGTGCAAATTATCGGCTGAGGGCGTTCCAAGAGGGTTCAGACGTTCTGAGCAATTCTATCTTCACAAGCTGAATCTTGACTCGGATTTGAGCAAACTCTATGACGGGCTGCATAAGAGCTCTACCCAACGGAAAATCAAACGCGCTGAGAGGGAAGGAGTCGTTTACGAAGAGGGTCGTTCCGAAGCGTTGCTTGAGCAATTCTATCGTTTGTTGGTCATGGTCAGACGAAGGCACGGGGTTCCTCCGCAGCCGAGAAAATGGTTTTCTAATCTTCTAAATGGCTTTGCGAGTCATTTGACGGTCTGGGTAGCGTCAAAGCAAGGGGCACCGGTGGCCAGCATCATCACGATCCGTTTCAAAAATTCCCTGGTTTACNNNNCATTGTGGATGCGAAGCAGCATGGCTTGAAAGAAGTTGATCTAGGCCGTTCCGACGTTCATGAGACAGGCCTCAGCGTTTTCAAAGATAGGTTAGGCGCCGTGCGTAGTTATCTGACGTATCTCCGTTATCCTTTGGACCCTCCCAGACTTGTGGTGACAAGCGGTACATCATGGCCTCAAAAACTTGCGCCTTATATCCCCGACGTTCTTGTTGCATTTGGCGGGCGGCTACTGTACAGGCATTTTGGGTAATGCAGACAATTGAGTTAAGACGCAAGTGCTGTGACACAATAACAATGAAGTGAGACGATCTTATGAGTCATCCCGGGTTGGCACTGATGGATCGCTACCGCTGCCCATCGACTTTCCTCAATATTACGTCGCAAGATGTCGCGGCCTCCGATTCTGGTTTCTTTCGCTTTGGTTCGAATGCCATTTGTTACGGGCGTTCGGCAGCGGGTTATCGAAGGTCGCGAGTGAGTCCAACACTTTACGATGTTAGTGCGGATGTCCGAATAGACCAATCGAAGGTTTATCTTCCGTTCAACCCGACGGAGGTTATCAACAATTTTCAGTGTGAACGCTATGGGGTCCGAGAGTCCTGGATTTGGAAGGTCGCGAAGAGCACATATTATCGGGTTCGTCCATCGTTACCTCGCTCGATTCGTGAAGAGATACAGAAATTCCATCTGAGGGGATGGCGCGCTCTAGCATTCCCTGAGTGGCCGGTTGACCTCACCATAGAGAATCTCTCCGAAGAGCTTCTGCTATTGGCACTCCAAGCTAGCGGGGTAGATCGGATTCCATTTATCTGGTTCTGGCCAGAGGGTTGCGCTGGTTGCGTGATCATGACGCACGATGTAGAGACTGCGGGCGGCAGAGATGCGTGCGGGGACCTGATGGATATTGATGATTCTTATGGAATAAAG
>QHZX01000412.1 GCA_003224835.1 Acidobacteriota bacterium
TCCGTGGTCCCGAAAGAAGACCTACTGAATGCGGTCGGGTTACAATCAGCCGTCTTCAATGCCGCATCGACTGTAGGGCCGGCGTTGGCGGGCATCACGGTAGACAGAGTTGGATTACCCGCAAACTTCTTTCTAAATGCGATCAGCTTTCTAGCAGTTCTTGTGGCCCTTTTGTCACTTCGTTCCACAAAGTCCAGCCGTCAGATAAAACGACCCAAGTTGATCAACCGAATCGCCGAGGCGCTGGTGACAGTGAAACGCGATAGCATTCTTCCCTGGTTATTGCTGAGCTACGGCGTTCTTCTGTTCTCGGGACCGTCACTCCCGCTGCTGCTGCCGGTTCTCGCGGTGCGCAATCTTCATATAAGTGCCAGCGATCTAGGATTCTTATTTTCTGCGGCGGGCCTTGGTGCGGTTCTGGGCGCTGTTGCCATGGCATCGCTTTCGGATAAGGTTCAAAAGAGCCCGATCGTATTTGGAGCGTTTGCATTGTGGACGAGCAGCTTAATCTTCGTTGCTTTCAGTAACGCTGTACTTCCCGCTTTCGTTGCCCTGATTGCGCTTGGAATGTCGCAGAACGTTGTTGGAACGGTGACATCAACGCTTTTGCAACTGTGCGTCCCTCATGACCAGCGCGGCCGCGTGCTGAGCCTGAACACTCTTCTGATCCATGGGCGTGCGCGTCTCGGGGATTTTCCGGCCGGTTTGTTCATCAGTATGTGGGGACCATTTACCGCGGCAGCGGGCGCTATGATCGTCGGCTTGACCGCCCTGTTCGTCTTTATCCGTTCGCTTGCCCTCAGGAGCTTTTGAGTGACGTGAAGCAGGGGTGGACGAGAGTGAGAACGTTTCCTCTCGTCCACGGAGGCAAAAGGACTGTTGCGTGCAGGTCTACTCTTCGCCTGTAGGCGAGTCCGCATCGGCTGCCAGATCGCGGAAGAATTCAAAGAACTCTTTACTTTGGCCGATGAACAGACCGTCTGCAGTGAAGGCGTTGACAACGTCCATTGCCTTTATATTTATGGGGCGAATAATGGAACACACGGGGAGATCCCTGCTGAGGAAAGGGCATGGCTCGGGCATGATCAGATTCGTCTGGAAAAGCTTTCTGCCAGGCGGATCGTTGAGATTCGGAAAGAATAACGACGGTTCCTTTGGATCTCTCAAAGGAGCCAGAGGGTCAGAAACCGCGTTGCCGGCCTTGTCATGCCAAGTTTGGAAGTGGGCTGTTTCGGTTGGGCCAATGCTCAGCAAGATTCGTAAGACGTCTAGGTTTTTCACCGACAGAGCCAGCGCCGGGTAGATGCTGGTGCCACCCTGCTCGATAAAGCAGAAATGAAAGGCTGCTGTATTGGCGATGGCTTGAATATGGTCCTTCGGGGTCAGATCGGAATCCGTTCTGGGGATCGCCGGATGCCGCCCTTCCGCAAGAGTTGGAACTGCCTGCGGAAATACGAACTTGGGATCGAGATCGGGATTATGCTCGTCATCGCGGTAGCGCGTGTACCAACTGGTATCGACAGTCAGTTGCATTAGGTTGGTGAGCCGGCCGATTTGCAGCGCCCCGGAGGCCTTGCTGCTCGGGAGTGTGCGAAACGGATCTAGATTGACCGGGTCAGCGCCCTTCGACACCAAATATGCGTTGAGGAAACGCCAGTGACTGAGCTCATCGTCGGTGTTGTCGTGGATGTATTGGTCCATATCTTCATCAAGGTTCTTCAGGGCCTCGGTATAGGGCATACTTCCTCCACCACCCAGCTCCGGCCTCTCCTTGTCTTGAATTCCTCCGAGTTCGTTGTACTGTACCCAGAGGTCGCTTTCGATGGTTTCAACCGCAGCGAGGAATCTAAGGATTGCGGCGTCTCTTTTGGTGAGCTTGCCGCTTCCGTCCGGATCCTGATTAATAGCGGAGAGCTTATTGGTTAGCAGTCCGGCGCCTAGAGTTGCAGTGCCGGCCGTCAATCCTTTCCTAAGAAAAGAGCGCCGATTGGCGCGATTCTTCAAACGATTCGTTACATCCTTCACAAATTCGGGTTCCTTTCTTGAACTTCGCCATGAACATCAAGCCTCGCAATGGAGGCGTTGAATGCTTCTGTTGGATGATATTAGACGGAAAAGGTGATGTGCGTTGTTAGTGAATCGTAAATTGCTTGTGAGAAAAGCGCAGCGATTTACGCGCGTATCGATTAGCTAAACCTAAACCCAACTGAAACCGCTTTTGGAGAGCGGTAACAAGCGGATGCGACAACCAGTGGCGGTGAATATCGCGTTACAAACTGGGCTTGCCGACTTACGGTGGTCGTGCTCATGCGCCACTACTATGCCAGATTTTGGCTGCGGATTATTGACCCGCTTACCACACACATGTAAAACTCGTAAGCCGCGTCGTCACAGTTTTACGCGGTACACGCGCTCGCCGTCGCGCTCAAAGGAGCGCACCTTCCGGCTTTGCTTGGACAGATTGCGCGAGATGAAGCCACGTCCCAAGTTCTTGCGCCAGACGTTCCAGGAATGGGCGCTGCGGTCGATCGCGTACTCGCCTTGGGCGCGAGCGTACTACGACGAACAGCGCGCGAAAGGAAAAGGTTGCAATACAGCCATCAAGTCACTGGCTTTCAAGTGGATTCGCATTTTGTTTCGTTGTTGGAGGGAGCACAAGCCGTACGACGAAGCGCTGCACCAGTGTGTACTCAAAGCTCATCGAGCCAAGCAAGAGAGGGTAGCCCCATATGTGGATCTGCGGTGGAAAACCGTGGCTGGATTCAGCAAACTCGCAATCCCACGCACTTGACTGATCACCTCAGATGCCTGTGCGGGGGGCGGTCAGCAATGGCCGTCGCTACCGCGACCGCTGATACCGCAGCGCGGCGAAGACAATAGGGCGTGGGCGTCTTCGATTGAAGTGAAACATAGCTCTGCATCTAGATGCTAAGCACCGGGCAGGGGGACTGCCGGATGATGGCGTATGTATTCGTGTTGAGCCGCTCAGCTTGACCGGTTCGCGACCCGCGTCCGATCACAACTAGGTCCGCACTGGAAGATTCCGCGAAATGGCACACGCCCTCGGCGACTTCACCTTCCTCGATGGAGACCTGCGGATCCTGCAGCACTGATGCCGGGCGCGATTTCACTATCTCGGCTTTGACAATCTCCTTCACCTGATCGCTTAAATCGGATGATAAGGCCGCGCGTAATCTCGGATCCCAGCGAGGCACTACGTAGACGAAGCGCAGGTCCGCGTGGAATATGTCCGCTAAGTTCACCGCAGAAGTGAGTACGTCTTCGCTTTCCGGCCCCAAGTC
>QHZX01000413.1 GCA_003224835.1 Acidobacteriota bacterium
GAGGACCCCGCGTCGGGTGAAACTGCTGGCAGCTTCATCTTCTTTTTCGCCGCGTGCGGCCGAACTCGGTTGCGGATGCGGTAAATGGGTCATTGCTGGCTTCCTCCACGCGCCTTTTCCAGCATGAACGTGAAGTCCGTCTGGTTGAAGAATTTGGCTTTGGGTTTCCCGTCAGCATCGAATTGGTCAGCCGCGGGCGGCGACGACTGATAGCTCGTCGCATTGCCGTGACAGGCCATGCAGCTTGACGAAGCAAGCGGAACGTTTCCCTGGCTGTACGTTTCCAGCGTGGAATTCGCCAGGAAAGTCGGAGCCGGCGCGCAGTTCATGTCCGGCTCTTTCTCAAGATCGGTGTTGGGATCGGGTCCGGACTCCGGGGATTTTTTTGCTGCGCACCTGAAGTCGCTCGGCCACTGCGTGCTGAGCAGCATGTAATTTTCCCAGACGCTGCCGCGAACAATCTCCTGGAACTTCTTGTTCATCCGCTTTGTGTCTTCGGTCAGCGGCGTCTTGCGAACGATCTGGCTCCTGAATGGGCCGTCGAATTTCAATCCGAGCGATGGCTTCGGCTCCCATGGCCGCGGCGGTGTCTGATTCACCGCCGGGCATGCCCTGGTGTTGCAGAACTGATAAAAATTCCACGACCGTCGTTTTCCGACCTCGCTTTCTTCCGGCACATTGTCGACGTGTTCGAACGACGTCCATATCCATTGCAAGCGGGTCTCTGTTTTATGCATGACATGGAAGCCCACCAAGCCGAGCGTCTTGCGCACACATTGACGTTGCGTCGACCCACGATCAGGCAGCATGGATATGACTGCATCGACGGTGTGGAATTTGCGCTTCTCCGCTTCCGAATCGAGAATCTTCCAAGACACCTTGATAATGATCCCCCCGGGGTGGCCGCCCTCGATCTCGCCCTTGGTAGGATTTTTTCCCGCCGGAAAGTCAACCTTCAGCTTGGAATTCTCTTCGCTCTGTTGCTCTGGCTTGCTGTAGAGCTTGTGCTTCTGGATGTAGTCGAACATCTCCCTGTTCATCAGGATATCGAACAGCGCATAATTTCCTTGCTGATCGATCAACGGGCCGGTCCTAAATGGCTGGTTGTAGCTCTCCTCGATTATTTCGATGCCCATGTCGGTATCGGGCTTGAATTGGTTTTCGCATTCTGGCGGAGCTTTCTTGGGGTCATCCCATTTCGATGCGGCTCCGTCCGGCAGCATCACGTCGAGCAGTTGCTTGAAGTTCTTCCTGTCCTCCCACACGGCTTTCGTATTCGGCATGGATTTGTCGATTCTGGTGCGTCCGTCGGCGGGAGAATTCAGAGCAATAAACGTGAGCCATGAGTAGAAATCGAAGCCGCGCTGCCTGTGCTGCAGCTGAGTTTTTTTCGTCCCCTCAGGGCCGTCGCCGGTTACCGTTTCTTGGCACGGGATGCCGGTCTCCATAATGTTATTCAAAATCGCTTCTTTGGTGGCCGGCTCGACCGGCCTCTTGGAATCGAAATCGAGCGTTTGCCTAAATGGCTTGATCGGCTCGGGGTTTGACGGATTAGTCGGCATCAAATCGTGCATCAAATTGCAGCGCGCCTGCGCTTGCGATGAAGGAAACGAACTGAGAATGCCGACCAGACTGAGAACTGCTCCGATCGCCAAGAGATCATCCCGCATGACCGTTGTTCTCCGATAACGAGCGGTAGAGCGCATGATTGTTCCCTCCTGCATCCTATAGACGCGGTCGAGCTGCAGTCCGGTGTTTGGGTATTGGTGCGCGAAAATTCGCGCGGCCCTGACATGCGCCGGCAGACGAATAAAAAGTCAACGCGAGTGCAAATGAATTGCGCCGAGCAAACTCGGATAGCAAACGGCTATGAAAGCCATGCCGCGCTGGCGCCAATCGTAGGGCTATGCCTCCCACCCAGGCATACATGGCGCAAATCCGATTGCACTGATGAGTTGAATGCTGCAACTTTCAATTGTCAAGTCCGCAGTTCTGCGCAGCTCAGCGCTCCGGTGAACGCAAGCGCCGCGCACGCCGCGCCATTGGAGGTCATCAATGGATACCGCTGCAGACCTCGCTTTATTTCGTGCCGAGCGCGACGCTCTCGCGTTTCTCGGGCTCCTTTCCTCGCTTTATTTGCGGTTCGATCCGCCGATCGGCTCCGCAGATGGCAGCAGCGCAGCCCAGCCGACGCATTTTCAAGGACTGAATATCCACGCGCTCATCATAGACAACGTCGATGGCGAGGTGTTGGCGCTCGAACACAATCAAATTCATGCTCATCAAAGCCCGGTCGAGCACGCCGAGCAACGAGCATTGCGAATGGCTATCGCGCGAATCGGCGCAAAACGGCCCCGCGCGCCGGCGACTACCGTCGAAGACTACTATCGAACGCAAATGTTCTACCATGACGGCGCGGAAGACGCTGATTATCTGCAACGCGGCGCTACCATTTATACGTCGCTCGAGCCATGTCCGATGTGTGCGACGACAATCCTGGTGTGCCGCGTCAAGCGCACGGTCTTCCTGTTGCAAGACACGACATTTGGCGGCGCGTGGGTCAGCACGAAGAATCAGTTTTACAAAAAATATAATCTTACCTATGGCCAGCTGGCCCTTTCGGATGCCAGTTCTCCATCCATCATGCGGGTACGCGACCTTCATCAGACGATGTCAAGACGAGTGGAACGTGTTCGCAAGGACAAAGCGATCGACACGCTTATTTTCGACGACTTGGTTGAAGACCTTCAAGCTGCTTTCAAATTATTTTGCCAACTCACCCCTAACGACCTTGCAACGCAGGGAGCTTATAACCAAGCGAACAGGCGGACCTTTGATGATCTAAGGCGAATGTGCAACATTCCGGCGGCACCCCC
>QHZX01000414.1 GCA_003224835.1 Acidobacteriota bacterium
GCACTGATGTACAAAAGGCTGAGTGAACCGCTGTACTACATCCTTCGGAATATCGTCTTCGTTCAGTTCTTCGAATTTAAATTTTATTGTTCCCGGAGCTTCGCCTGACGGATTTACGGTCCCGATCAGATACCCATAGACATTGGTCTTTGCAGCCTTAGCATCACTAGCTGCGGGAGGCAGCGGATAGCGCTCCGCGCCCGCCGTTCCAACGATCCATCCCGGTAAAACGCCTCCGTTCGCCTTCCAATAAGGGGTGTTATAAATTCCCTCCATGAAATAATGCGAGTGGCTGGCCAGCACGTAAACGGTCTTGTGGGCCTCGTTCTGCAACTTCAGCAGCATCTGGTAAACTCGCCGGCCGGTCTCAACTCCCAGAGGCGACTCGTTCATGCTGTGATTTGCGGAGATGCTTTCAGGGAGTGCCTCATGCATTCCCACCACAATTGTATGAATCGCACCATCGGTGCGGTCACGATCGAGCACGCCTTTAATCCACTGCATTTGCCCAGCTTCGAATTCGCTCCCAACTGCGTTGTCTAGGTAAATGAAATCGATACCGTCACGCATCCAGTGATAATAGGTTTTCGGCTGCGTGGCCTCGCGATTATCTTTCAGCCGCTGCTCTCTGATTTCCTGACGATCGAGGTATTCGTGGAATTTCTCTACAAATGCAGCTCGGCTCTTCGGTGGAGTCGTCTCGTGATTGCCAATTCCGACGTAAAAAGGCGTTGCTCCCCACGGTTTAATCTGCTCTTCAATGAAATTGTCCCACGCGTGACTCTCATAGTAAGCAAGGTCAGCCGGAGTACCTTTGAGCGCCTGCTCCTGAATGAAATCCTCGTCCGGGGCCGAGATTTTGCGCAAATCGCCGAGATGCAAGTAAAACGCGACTTTGTGTTTCAAAGCATCGGCCGCAATTGCCGGCATGATGACGTCGCCGCAATTTCGCGAGTCGCCAGACGTGGCAAAGTACCAGGTCTGGGAAGAATCAGCGCCTTGCGCGGGCGCAGCGATTAGAGCAAGAAGCGCCATAACCGAAATTCCAAGTTTATGCATTTTTTCTCCAGAAGCTTGTGTCATCCCACTGAAGAATACGTGGGATACTGGGCGAGACAACAACAGGCAATTATGTAACTTTCCTATTTTCCAAGAATCTCCTACACCATGTCCAATTTAAATAGACGCGTTGTTCTGGTACTGCTGGCATTTGCGATCTTCACGATATTACTTTTGTGTTCGGATTCTGCACGCGCTGCCACTCCCACACCAATTCTGGTTGAACTATTTACGTCTGAAGGTTGTTCTGACTGCCCGCCGGCGGAAGCACTGCTTCGAACGTTGGACATCGCGCAGCCCATTCCCGGGGCGCAAGTAATCGTACTAGAAGAACACGTGGATTATTGGGACGATCAGGGCTGGCGAGATCCGTTCTCGTCACACGCATTTACGTTGCGTCAAAGCGCATACGTCGAACGCCTAGGCGTGGAGAATGGTCCTTACACTCCGCAGATGGTAGTGGATGGGACCGAAGCCTTTGTTGGAAATGACCGCCCACAAGCGGGCCGCACGCTGGCGATACAAGCTAAGGTGCCAAAGGTAAACGTCCAAATCTCGTCAGCCCATATTGAGAACGGAAAGATTTTCGCTCATATCGACGCCGCAGCAGTCCCTTCTAAGGCGGAAGTTTTTATTGCGATTGCTCTCGATCACGCGCAATCACAGGTGCTCCGAGGCGAAAACGGAGGCCGACGGCTCGAGCACGTCGCGATAGCCAAGCAGCTAACGTCTGTTGGTAAGCTGAAAAACGGAGAAGCGTTTTCAAAAGATGTGACAGTAGCGCTTGATCAGTCAGGCCAGGCTCACCGACTGATCGGCTTCGTGCAAGAAGGCGATCATGGCAAGGTTCTGGGTGCAGCGGTCATACGTCTTCAATAGCGCTTTCCTGAACTGCCTTCCCAACGTGCTACACCGCGAGTTCGGCGGGCTCGGCAAGCACAGCTTCGGACGGGCCGCTCTCCTCGAATGCCTCATGCCGTTTGGCAACCAGCATATAGATGGACGGGACAACGAAAAGCGTAAACGCCGTTCCAATAATCATGCCGCTGACGAGCATGATGCCAATGCTGTTTCGTGCTCCCGCGCCTGGCCCGCTGGCGAACACAAGCGGCAGATGGCCGAATACGGTAGCCGCAGTGGTCATCAAAATAGGACGTAAACGGGTAGCGGCAGCTTCAGTCACTGCCTCCACTTTGCTGCGCCCTCTCTCCTGAAGATGATTCGCGAATTCAACAATCAGAATGCCGTTTTTAGAAACCAATCCCACGAGGGTAATCAATCCTACCTGGCTATAGATGTTGAGCGTCGTGAATCCCAGGAAAGAGAAAGTCAGTGCTCCGGAAATCGCCAGCGGCACAGAGCCGGCCAGAATGATGAACGGATCACGGAAACTTTCAAACTGCGCCGCCAATACCAGATAAATCAACACGCCGGAAAGCAGGAATGTCCCCAGAAACTTGCTGCCCTCAACTCGCAGTTGGCGCGACTCCCCTGCGTAATCGAAGGTAAATCCCTGCGGCAACGTCTGCTTGGCTTGCTCCTCAAGAAACGTCAAAGCTTTATCCAAGGGCACCGGAGGCGGAATAACTCCCTGGATGCGAACCGCATTCAACTGCTGAAATTTGTTCAGTGAACGAGGCTGGGTCGTTGTCTTCAGCGTGGCGAACGTGGAAAGCGGAACCAGTTGATTGTTCGAGCCCTTCACATAAATGTGCTCGAGTTGGTCCGCATTTAAGCGATCTTCACGTTTGACCTGCGGAATTACCTTGTAGCTCTGGCCCTGGATGCTGAACCGGTTGACGTAATTTCCGCCCAGCAAAGATGAACATGCCGCTGGCCATTGCTTTTTGCACTAGTTGGCCTGCAAGCTCGCTGACCTGTTGCGGCTCGGCTGAGGCCTGAATCACGAAATCTACAGGGAAGTTTCCCCCTCCGGGCAGAGGTGGAGGAGTCAGTGGTATGACTCGAATGCCAGGAATTTTCGAGAGCTGTCCGCTGGCCTCGACCAGAAGCTGTTGCGAAGTTTTCTTACGTTCACTCCACGGCTTGGTAACCATGCCGCCGAAGCCATTGGTAGGCAATGAAATTTGAAAAATGCTTTCGCTCTCCGGGATCGAGTGAAAGACGTTGTAAACCTGCTTGCCAAATAAATTCGTTTGATCCAACGTTGAGTTCGCCGGAGCTTGAATCACGCAGAAGACGATTCCCTCATCTTCCGCCGGTGCCAGCTC
>QHZX01000415.1 GCA_003224835.1 Acidobacteriota bacterium
TAATTCTGGCAGTGACAGCGACCAACCGAAGCAGCACACGTGCAACTCCCGCGCGCAGGCTTTTTTCTTCCAAGTACTCAGCCGAATATGCGTCAGCTTCCGCCGGTGTGAGTGTGAGGTTGAAAAAGCGCATGGGCACCACCTGGCGGAATTTCGGGTCGGCAACGCGCACAAAAATACGTACTGACTCTTCCACTTTGAGTAATTTGGTCTCTTCGGATGCCACCTGCTGCGCCGTAACTCCTTTGCGAGCTGTGTTCAGATTGAATGCAGGCTTTGCCACAGGCACGCTGGCCGCCTTGGCCACGGGTTTAGGGCGTGAAGCTGGATCTGTCTTCTGATTGCCGCGTTTAGTCAGCGGAGCATGTTCGAGGGTCTGCTTTAGTTTGGAAACCCGGCGAAATTTATCCAGCGCCTGACCGTAATCGAGTTTCAACAGGCTCTCTTCATCCATAGCTTTGACGTGGTCCACAGTCACGTCAACACCATCCACGCTGCCCAGAATTGTTCCGCCCTTTTCTTCCAGGTCTCCGGCAAAAGTCTTTATCTGCTGCGTGGCCTCACGAAACAACTCGTCAAATTTCGCGCCGAAGGTGGCGTTATACGGAGCGATGGTGGCCAGCACTCCCGGATTGAAAAACGAATCTTCCATGTTCTGTTTGATCTGCCGCACCGTCTGAATAATGCCAGATTCCAGCAACGCATTCAGGTCGCGGAAGTGCAGCACTTGCTCCTCGAAGGAATCAAAACGGCGGAGAACTTGAACGTGCTCCTCGGGAAGCGGCAGTTGATCGGAGTCGGCAAGAATTTCGATCAGCGCGATTTCAAATGGCGACAACGGCAATGAACCGTCGAGCCCGTATCCGCGCTGGTCCCATTGGCCAGGAACCCGCGGATGTCGATACAGAAATGTGACGATAATGTCAGTTTTGTCCCGATCGGCCTCGGTGTGGACATCCTTGCGGACAAAATAGCGCAACATGGCTTCAGCGATCTCTGGATCGGTTTCGTCCGTAAAAGCGTGCCGCAACATTGCTGGAGTGGTCGCCATATCGAGCAGGCATAGCCAGCGGCGCATGTACGCCAGCGTTCCGCTAGCGTCCCTGTCATCCTGAAGAGAGACCGCTTCCAGACCGGCAGGAACGGGGACCTCGCCTCCAACCGCCTCCTGCAGGAGTTTTTCGTAAAAACCCTGAACAGTAGACAGGATGGCAAGTTCCCATTTGGGATCTTCAGCCAAGAGTTTGCCTCAGTGAAAGCTGGTTGCGGAACTAATTCCAGATTAAATACTGCCAGAGCGGGGGATTACCGGATAGTTACCTTGGTAAGTTGAGCTGTCGGGCTTCAGTCCCGAAGGAGAGCTACACAAATAAAGCATGCTCCCGCGAGCAGGAGACTCGGTCGTTTCCTCATCGAGGCATTTTAAGCTATCCGTTCCGGCTTTAGCGTTAGGACCAAAGCCTGGTGCCTCAAGCCGACTTTCTCACTCAAACACGACCGTCTTGTTCCCGTACACCAGAACGCGGTTCTCAATGTGCCAGCGCACAGCGCGCGAGAGCACAACCTTCTCGAGATCGCGGCCCTTCTGAATCAGATCTTCAATGGAATCGCGATGCGAGACACGTACAACGTCCTGCTCGATGATCGGACCATCGTCGAGTACTTCAGTGACGTAATGGCTGGTGGCGCCGATCAATTTCACGCCGCGAGTGAATGCCTGGTGGTACGGCTTAGCTCCGACGAACGCGGGCAAAAATGAATGGTGAATGTTAATAATTCGACCGGGGTATGCCTGCACCATCTCGTCGGAAAGAATCTGCATATAGCGCGCCAGCACGACGAAATCTATCTTGTTGTGTTCTAGCCGGGAGCGAATCTGCCGTTCTGCAGATTCCTTGTTTTGCTTTTCAACGGGAACAAGAAAATAAGGTATGCGGTAGAAGTCCGCGATCGACTGGTTGTACTCATGATTTGAAAGGATGCACGGAATCTCGCAAGCCAGTTCCCCACTTTGGTGTCGATAAAGCAGGTCCACCAGGCAGTGGTCGTACTTCGAAACCAAAATCGCCATCCGCGGCCGGCAGTCCGACTGCGCTAGTCGCCAAT
>QHZX01000416.1 GCA_003224835.1 Acidobacteriota bacterium
TGCCGTCCGACATGGGATAAATATCCGAATCATGGTATTTCGTAGGCTTTATTTTTTTGAGCTTCAGCCTAGCCATTACCGTCTTCAATGAAAAAACACCCTGCGCGGCGCCAACAATTTGAACTCCCTGCTTAGGCTGCCGGTACGAAATGAAGCTCAGCGTATCGACATCGCGGTCGGTGCTCACGCCAATGCCTTTGAGCGCAGTTTCAAATTGCTTAAGATTTTCTGGCAAAACCTGTTCCTTCAACTTCTGGGCGGTATCGGAATTCTTGAGCGCGCGATAATCCACGCAAATGAGTTGCTGCACGTCAGCCGGAATCGCCGGCCGCACTGATGAAGGTAGAGGGGCGGCAAACATGCCGGCCGGAACCGCAGCCGTTGAAAGTACGATCAGGCCCTTACGCAGGAAACTTTTCATGTGAACCTCAGAAATCTATTAGTTGGATGCAGAGCGCAAGTCGCCAGTCACCCGCTGTAAGTCTCATTGTAGTCGAATGAGATGGGCCAGGATTGGTAACGAAGGTACGCGGCTGGGGCCGGGTTTCAAGCTATGTCAAGGATTTGTCAGCCGGTTATCGCCCCACGATTACTGCAGTCTGTTTTCGAATCTGGGAGACAAATTCGGCGTCATTCAGCGATTCCAGATTGATTTCGACGTTCGCCAGGGCGCCCTCTATGGCGGCCCGGGCCAGGGCAGCGGCAGTGGTTAAGTCTGACTTCATGTTCGGATTCGTTATCGGACGCAAGGTTTCCACCAGGCTCGATACTTCCCTTGCCCGTTCTGCAACACTCAACGGGATGCTAGTCGCCCGCTTGAGCGCGGAATCGACCATTCCATCGGCATTGGCCGAATCTTTGGCTCTCTTATATGCGGACATGACTGCGTTATAGGACTCAGCATCCGCATTAATGGCAGCCTTGAGTTCCTCTCGCAACTGAGAAAGACGCGAGATGGCTTCGCTCAATTCGCGTTCGTACTGGGCATAAGCTTTTTTGCCGCGAGACATTGACGCGACCATTGCCGCCAGCCCAGCCGCCATAGCTGCACTGGCCGCCGCAGCGCTGCCGCCGCCAGGAGTCGCGGTAGGCGCGGCAAGCTGTTCGATGAACGGCTCTACGCCGGCGCGCAATCCTCCAACTGCCATTTTGCCGCCCATAACAGCCGTCAGACGATTTTCCAGTATCAACGACGAATCGAAATGTTCGACTTGCAGGAACCACTCCGCCGCTTGCTCCAGAGCCTTCTTTGGAATTAAGCCAACGATCTCGCTGCTGGAAGGCGCTACGCCATATCTTTCGGCCTCACGCCGAACCAATTCGAATACGCGATGAATAGGGGTTTGCTCAAAGTCCGTCAGGTTCATCGAGACCTGCGCCTGACCGCGCACCAGGAAGCCCGCGGCTTTCACGAATCGCATACCACCGGTCGAGAAGCGAACGGCCTTCGCAATTTTCTTGGCGATTTCGACTTCTGCAGTGTTGAGAAAAATGTTATAAGCAATCAGAAATTTGCGCGCGCCCACCACGCAAGCGCCGGCCGTGTGATGCAATCGGGCTTCGCCGAAGTCTGGTTTGCGTGAAGCCACAGTCGCGATTTCCTCGCGTATAACTTCGAACTGTCCGCGCCGAATATTCTCCAGGTTCTGGCGCTCCGGCGAGGTCGCGGCGGCCTCGTAGAGGTAAACCGGAATCTGAAATCGCTTCCAAATCTGCTCGCCCACGTGGCGCGCCATGGTGACGCAATCCTCAATGCTTACACCCTCGATCGGGATAAATGGAATGACATCAGCTGCGCCGAGCCGTGGGTGCGCTCCCTGGTGCTTGTTCAAGTCGATCAACTCCGCTGCTTTGCCGACTCCGCGAATGGCCGCTTCCTGAATCGCTTCTCGTTCGCCTGCCAGGGTGATGACGCAGCGGTTATGGTCGGCATCCATTTCGTGATCGAGAAGGTAAACGCCTTCCACTTTCATCGCGTCAACAATCGCGTCAACTTTTGATTTATCGCGTCCTTCGGAAAAATTAGGAACGCATTCGACCAGGGTCTGCATACGCGAAAAGCATATCCGGTTGCCTATCGTTTCGCAAAGAACACAAGAGATTCGAGCCGCTGCGCAGAACAAAAGCATTTAACCGCAGAGATCGCGGAGATGTGGGGAGTGCGCAGAAAAAAGAAAGGATGAAGATTAGCGGGCCGTTTCTTGCTGAGGGTCTCTGCGCTCTCGGCGGCCATTCTCGGCGAACCCTGCGGTTAGAAGCTTTTTGATGAAAGACGCTTCTTGGCTTCCCGCTCACGCGCGAGAACCATTTGATCGAACGCATGCAACAGGGTTTCGCGAGCGGAGTATGGACCCGGCCGGTACGCGCGCGACTGAACTCCCGCCTGCGAGAGCTCGCAAATTTTCCAATCTTCTTTGTTCGTGAGATCCCAGAAATCGATAGCATCGTTGGCGTCGAACTCAGGTTTGCTCATCTCCGCCGGATGAAAATGCCACTCAGCAATAATTTCCGTGCGATCTACGGCCTCGGGCCAGAGCGTCGCCGTCATCATGTAATCGGGATGCAGGCTCAACAAGAAATTGGGAAAAATGCAGTAGTAGCAGACTTTTTGTCGATCCTCATCGTTTAACCCGGGAAGATAATCGCGCCTTCGCTTGCCGTCCAGGCTCATGGTCTCGGCGCCGCCGCGAAATCCCATTGCGCCGCC
>QHZX01000417.1 GCA_003224835.1 Acidobacteriota bacterium
ATCTTTCGCTCGACCCAGAATCAGCGCTGAAGAAAACTAACCGAAAGTTCAAACGCCGTTTTCAGTGGATGGAAGAGCAGCTGCGAGCATCCGACCGTACCCCCCAGCAGGCAAGCATGAATGAGTTAGAGTCGTTGTGGCAGCAGGCCAAACAGCAGGAGCACACTGTTAGTTCACGCCGTTCATGAAAATCGACTCCATCACGCTTCGCGAACTCCGCATGCCGCTGAGGTATTTTTTCGAGACCAGTTTCGGGCGGACCGAAGAACGCCGCGTCCTATTGATCACCGCGGATTGTGAAGGCATCGAAGGCTGGGCTGAGTGTGTTGCCGGGGAAGGCCCATTCTTTAGCGATGAATGGGTTGAAACCGCGTGGGCAACGATCCGCGAATTTCTTGCTCCTTTGCTGATAGGGCAGAGCATCGCGCATCCTAAAGACAGTGCCGCGCTTATGTCACACGTGCGAGGACATAACATGGCCAAGGCCGCCTTGGAGAATTCTCTTTGGGACGCCGAGGCCAAGGCAACGAAGCAACCTCTATGGAAGCTGCTGGGAGGCACTCGCAGCGAGATCGATTGCGGAGTTTCCATCGGCATTCAAAATTCGCATGAGCAGTTGCTGGAAAAAATCGAGGCCGAGCTTGCAGCCGGTTACCAGCGGATCAAAGTAAAAGTTAAACCCGGATGGGATCTGGAAGCACTCGCAAAGATCCGCAAGCGCTGGCCAGACATTCTGCTGAGCTGCGATGCGAACTCCGCTTATCGTCCCTCTGATTTATTGCACCTGAAAAAGTTTGATGAATTCGGTCTGTTGATGATCGAACAGCCACTGTGGCATGACGACATCTTTCATCATGCAAAGCTGCAGCGGGAATTGAAGTCATCTATTTGCCTCGACGAATCCATCCGCCACGCCCGTGATGCAGAAACTGCGATCGACCTAGGTGCTTGCCGCATCATCAACATCAAAGTTGGCCGTGTTGGCGGTTCCAGCGAGGCCATTGCCGTCCACGATATTTGCGAACGAAACAAAATTCCAGTCTGGTGTGGGGGTATGCTCGAAACCGGAATTGGGCGCGCGCACAATATTGCGCTTTCGACCTTGACGAATTTTCGGCTTCCCGGTGATGTGTCCGCGTCTAAACGTTATTGGACCGAAGACATCGTGGAACCGGAGATCGAAGTGACCTCGCGCGGGACAATTGTGGTCGGTGAATCAGCAGGTACGGGATACGTCCCGAAAAACGACCTGATCGGAAAGCTGACTGTGCGGAAAGAGGTTATCCGCAGCCGTGCGGCAAGCGTCTAGCGATTACTGCCGACGCCGGAAGTCTGATCTTTAGCTTCAACACTGGTGCGGGTCTGCGCGAGGGGATTTATTTTTCTGTCCGCTTCCACTCCACTGTTGTCCGATTGCTTCTCCGCAGCTTCCTTCTTAAGAAGCTCTACGCCCTGAGCGAAAGTCAGATTGCCAGGGACCGAGTGAAAATCGGAAAACGTGTCATTCGAATGTATCGAGAGCTTTTTGACGAACAGGACCTTACCAGTAAATGCAAGCTCCATATGGGTCACTTCCCACTGGTGATCACCAACATCGGCCTGTTGAACCACGAATCGCCCTCCTGGGTCGAGATGGCCCAGAATGCCCCAGCCGAATTCAACTCCCTTCGTTAGGACGCCGTCAATTTCCGCGATCCGATTCTGCGCAGCATCGATCAACAGATGACCGCTCATTCCGGTTAACACTTGCTCTACGTGACTTGGCGGGTTATAGCTCGGATTCGGTCGAAAATTCAGGCGTATCAGGGAGTCTCCCGGCGNNACAAAAACGCGTCTGGCAATGCACTCAGAATTTTTTCCGTGTGCTCAGAGTCTTCTTTCTCCTGCTTCTTTTTCCTACGTAGATATTGGGGGCTTCGAATGTACGCTGCCAGCCGTGCCTCTTCTTCGCGGCGCTGCTGTGGAGTCAGGGGGTGCCCGTTTTGCATCACCAGCAGGCCCGCAGTCGCGTCCCTGGTTTCCACCATCAGCTTGGTTTGCGAAAGCTGTGGCATCCGTCTGTCGTCCTTAAACCTGAAATGCATTCCTCCGCTCTGGTTCGAAGTGATCTCGTTGTGCACAGCTCGCCTGACGATTTCGGCAGGTGGAGTGATTGAAGAATTCTCGGCGGCGAAGGAAAGATGGGCACAAATGACGAATAATGCTGCGACACTATATCCAGCGGATTGTGGGGCAACACGCATAGTTCCCCGATGTTTAGAGGAGAACCATAGCTCGAATGTTGTATAAGCGCAACGATACTTTATTGCTGGCCGCATTCAAAGGCCATCCCTCGCCGGCTTGGCAGTACAGTATTTGAGCGCCGCCGCAGAGGGGGATGATTTACAATCCTCCTTTGGCTGGAATTCGCACCAGTAAAGGGGGTTCATGAATATGGCTGGTTCCGAGAACTTAGCCCATCTTGGCAGGTCGGTGTTCATTCGCGGGGAGCTCTCCGGCAGCGAGGATATTTACGTCGACGGCCAGGTAGAGGGCAGTATCCAGCTGGGTGGAAACAGTTTGACAGTCGGCCCCAATGGGCGAATCCGGGCTAACATTACGGCGAAGAACGTGACCGTAAGTGGCTCAGTCGAAGGAAACATTGACGCCGGTGAGCGCACCGACATGCGAAAGAGCGCGGTGGTCAAGGGGGATGTTAAGACTAGCCGAATCGCAATCGAAGAGGGCGCTTACTTCACCGGCAAGCTGGAGATTCTCTCCGACAACAAAACACAGTCCAGTGCGGGAGCAGTGGCCGCTGCGGCTTCCTCGACCCCTTCTTATTCGAAGCACCGCACCACTGAACAAAGCAAGTAATCTGTTCCCCGGATGTCAGCCGGGTTATATTGAGCGATGGGGTTGAGGTTTGCGCCTAATGCGTCTGTCCCCGGCGGCTGCACGACCCCTCTGCAAATATGAAACTTTTCCGTAACACGCCTGCGGTGTCGCCGGAACCCAAACCCCAGGAACGACTTTCCCGGCGATCAAGTGCCATGGCCGAGATCGCACGGGTACTCAAAACCGAAGAAACACTGTGCGTGCTCGATATTGGCGCAACTTCCGCCAGCAATATCCGGTTCTTCACAGAGCGCGGGCACCGCATCTACAGCCAGGATTTGCTCGAGGCCTCAACCGATCCGGCGTTGGTGATGAGCAACGAGCAGGGTCTTCCCACTCTAGACAGTAAGAAATTTCTTGAAGAGAACTTGGCTTACCCGAATACGCATTTCGATCTTGTGTTCTGCTGGAACTTGGCGGACTACATGGATGAGAGTCTAGTCAAGCCGGTCATCGGACGGTTGTGGTCGGTTATGAAACCTGGCGCAATGCTGGTGGCTTTTTTTCATACGCGTGAAGCGGGGCCGGACGCGCCTTATTACCGGTACCACATCACCGGGAACGATATGCTCGAGATGCATGCCCTTAACGCGAAACCGGGCGCACGCAAGGACCGCTCTTCACACGGAAATTTCACATTAC
>QHZX01000418.1 GCA_003224835.1 Acidobacteriota bacterium
CAAGAAATGTCTAAAGAAGTCGGACTGAAGTGCGAAGTCTACGGGGCAGACAAGATCAAGGAATTAAAAATGGGCGCCTTCTGGGGCGTGGCCCAGGGTTCAGATGAGCCCCCCGCATTGATCGTCATGCGCTATGAACCTGCTGGCGCGCCCGAAAAGCCCGTGCTCGGGCTTGTGGGCAAAGGCATCACCTTCGATACCGGCGGCATTTCCATCAAGCCGGCGGACGGGATGGAAAAGATGAAGTACGACATGGCCGGGGGTGCCACCATGATCGGCGCGATGCGAGCCATTGCGCAGCTCAAGCCGAAGGTCAAAGTCATCGGCATCGTCTGCGCCACCGAGAACATGCCATCCGGCAAAGCACAAAAACCCGGTGACATTCAGACTGCAATGTCTGGGAAGACGATTGAAATCATCAATACCGACGCCGAAGGCCGCCTGGTGTTGGCCGATGGCCTTTGCTACGCGCGCCAGCTCGGCTGCACCCATCTGATCGACGCGGCCACGCTCACCGGCGCAGTTGTGGTCGCCTTGGGATACGCGAACGCCGGTGTCTTTTCGAGTGATGACGATTTCTATAATGGCTTCAAGGCCGCGATTGATAAAAGCGGCGAAAAGATGTGGCGGCTGCCGCTGGGTGATGAGTACCTAGACGCGATGCGCTCTCAGATTGCCGACCTGCAAAACACCGGCGGTCGCTGGGGCGGCGCCAGCACCGCAGCCGCGTTCCTGAAAGAATTCGCCGAAGATACACCCTGGATCCATTTGGACATCGCTGGCACCGCGTGGATGGAAGACAACAAGCCGTGGATCGCCAAAGGCCCATCAGGAATTGCAGTAAGAAGCCTGATAGAGTTTGCCCGCGAGTTTGG
>QHZX01000419.1 GCA_003224835.1 Acidobacteriota bacterium
GCCGCCGACCAGCCGGCGTTTCATTTCACCGGCGAATTGAAAAGCCAAAAAGCCGTCAGCCGCGTTCGCCATTTGCGCGCCATAGCTATACCACCATGGCTTCTTAATTCGCGGCAACAGGTCCAGGTCTAGATACTTCGCGCGTACCATTTCCTCAAGCCCGAGTTTTCCATGTGTGCGCCCAATTCCGCTGGCTTTGATTCCGCCGTGCGGCGCCTCGCTGATTCCATAGCAGGAAATCGCGTCGTTCACCATCACCATTCCTGCTTTGATTTGGCGAGCAATTTTTTCACCGCGTGATCGATCTCTTGTCCACACGCTGGCGGCGAGACCGTATTCGGAATCGTTCGCCAGTCGGATCGCCTCGTCATCAGAATCAAACGGCATGATCGGCAGCACCGGGCCAAACGTCTCCTCACGCATTACAAGCATTTGATGAGTGACGTCGGCAAACACCGTTGGTGAGTAGAAATTGGGCCCGAGTGAAGGCAGCCGCTTGCCGCCGGTCAAAACGCGGGCTCCTTGACCGCGGGCATCTTCGACGTGCTGTTCGACCGTCCGCAGCTGGCGCTCGTAAATCAGCGGACCAATGTCAGTCGCAGGATCCATGCCATTGCCAATTCGTAGCTGCTTAGCCTTCTCAGCACATAAAGACGTGAATGAGTCGTAGATTTTGCGATGAACATAGCAGCGCTCAACGGAAAGGCATGCCTGTCCCGCGTTGACGAATGCTCCCCAGACTGCACCGCTCGAAGCAACGTCGAGATCGGCATCGTCCAGCACCACCATCGGATCTTTGCCGCCCAATTCGAGCACGACCGGGAGCAATCTCGCCGCCGCCGTTTGTGCGATTCGCTTTCCTGTGGCGACACTTCCGGTGAAAATTAGCTTGTCAATATTCGATTCCGCGAGCGCTGCGCCGGTCAGCCCATCGCCAACTAACACCTGAAAGACATTTTCAGGAACCCCAGCTTCTCTCAGTAATGCGGCCAGTTCTAATGCCGAAAGGGGCGTCAACTCGGATGGCTTTAACACCACAGCATTTCCCGTCACTATCGCAGCCAAAGATTCAGTGGCCGGAATTGCGAACGGATAATTCCACGGCGAAATGATCCCGATTACTCCATATGGCTCGTGCACCAGTCGCCCGCGCTTGGTCTTTGTAACCAGGCTCCCATGCGGAACTGGTTTCTCACGAAGAAATTCGTAGCTCTGGTCGCGAAGAAAACGCGCCGTATCAAGCACAACCAAAATTTCCGTCAGCAGGGCCTCGGCGTAAGGCTTACCGCTCTCAGAGGTAATTACGCGAGCGACCTGCTGCTTGCGCTCCGTGAGCAGGCGTTGAAATTTCTCAACAACCGCAAGCCGATGCCTTAATGAAGTGCGCTCCCACTCTGGCTGCGCGCCGCGTGCACGAGAGACCGCCTCTGTCACATCCGCTGGCACCGCACACGCAATTTCCCGCAGCACTTCCCCACTCGCGGGATTCACCGCACGAATTATCTGCGCTCGGATGTGAACCTCAGTTGCCATTCCTATGCCGCCTCAGTATTCCACGTTCACCAGATATAGTCCGCCCGGAGGAGCCGTCGCCCCAGCTGCGGATCGATCTCTTGCGTTGAGAATTGTAGTCACATCCGCCGCCTTCAGGGTTCCCTTCCCTACCAGCAGAAGCGTTCCAACAAGATTCCGTACCATGTGATGGAGAAAGCCACTGCCTCGCACTTCGTAAATCAGTTCGCATCCCTCACGTCGCCAAAGCGAAGAAAAAATGCGCCGCACATTCGAAACACTCTCTCGCCCGCGCTCGGGATCGGCCGCCGCGAATGAGGTGAAATCGTGCTCTCCCTCAACCAGCGGCGCAGCTTCTCTCATCGCTCCTTCATCAAGTGGATAGGGATAATGCCACACATACCGCGCCAGAAACGGTGGGCAAATCGCCTCTCGATAAATCCGGTACCGATAAGTTTTCGCTCGCGCTGATTTGCGCGGGTGAAAATCTTCTAAAACCTCCTCCGCCGCCAGCACCCTAATCGACGCCGGAAGAATATCGTTCAAAGCCACCACAAAATTCGCCGCCGGAATCACACACTCAGTCTGCACGGTCGCAATCTGTCCTAGCGCATGTACGCCGGCGTCGGTCCTTCCCGAACC
>QHZX01000406.1 GCA_003224835.1 Acidobacteriota bacterium
CGACCACTTCGACGTACGGCTTTTCTTCCACGGGCAGATGAGAATTTTTTCTGAGCTGATCTTTTGCCCGCTGATCTGTTCGCCTGACGCCCAGCCGTTGATTTTTGTTCCGCAGTTCCCGGACCAGCTGGCGATTTCCGCAGGTTGTCCTGATCGCCGGCATTACCTGCGCCCGGTTGGGGACTACCTGCCGGATCAGTTCCAGCTTGCTCTTGCCGAGATCCATTCTTTGCCGTCATGAACGCTCCGAGTGCATGACTGAGGCGATTTAGTTTCATGCCGCGCGTTTCATGGGGCGCTTCGGGAGTGCTCAATCTTCGGCGCTTCGCTGCGCACACGACCTTGCGGCTTAGCGGAATTCGGCTTGTCATCAGAGGTGGTACGTGTACTTGCGCCGGCAGTACTTCGAGTGGGATTTGATCTACCCTTTGGGTTCCTGCGGCCTGATATTTTTGTCATTACTTTACCTCGTGACATCTAGTGGTGTTGCAAAGCGAAGGCGCAAGGCCTACGCAGTCTTATCGTTCTGACCTATGACTTGTTCCTTGACGCTTTCAACTGCGGCTTCGGCAGCTTGACGGCCAACCCTAGCCCCCAGTTCACCGGCTTTATCCTTGGCTACGTTCGCAGCGTGCGCAACTTTCTCCTGTGGCAATTGCGCAAGTTCAGCCGCTCGTTCGCGAAGCTTTCGACGGGTCTCCTGACCGGCAGCTGGAGCAAACACCATCCCAAGTACTACTCCTATTCCAAATCCCAGCAAGAATCGCATGACCAGACTCCTTTCTAGATCATCTAATGGCCCCAAGTGCACTCATATTTCAGGCAGCGTTTAGATGCTCTTCAACCAAGCCCTCATCCTCGATTTCGTGTTCACGAGCGGCGCTCAATTGAGCTAAAGCGAACGCGCCGATCGCCATGTTGATATCCCGCACAGCAATGTCGTAATCCTCGTTGAGTAATAGATTCGCGGCAATCGCCAGGAGCCATCCCGATGCGGCATAGCTGGAAATTTTTTCACCCGGACTTAGAATGCCTAGTCCGACGAGCATTTCGACTATCCCAATAGCGCGCATGAAACTTTTCTTGCGCACGGGAAGATTCTTCTTCGCGTGCGGCGCTAA
>QHZX01000407.1:0-200 GCA_003224835.1 Acidobacteriota bacterium
ATGCCGAGGTCTTCGGTGATGGCCTTGCCGCCGGTCAGGATTGCGATGTCCTGCAACATGGCCTTGCGACGATCGCCAAAGCCCGGGGCCTTGACGGCAGCAACGTGCAACGTGCCACGCAGCTTGTTGACCACCAGGGTCGCGAGCGCTTCGCCTTCAACGTCTTCAGCAATAATCACCAGCGGCTTGCCGCTCTTGGC
>QHZX01000407.1:249-5315 GCA_003224835.1 Acidobacteriota bacterium
TCGACCACTTCGAGCTGGGTTTCGAGCGTCTTCGACTCTTCAACCGTGATGACGCCGTCCTTGCCCACTTTCTTCATTGCTTCGGCAATGATGTTGCCGATGGTGGTGTCGTTGTTGGCGGAAATGGTGCCGACTTGCGCGATCATTTCCCCGGAGACGGGCTTGGAGAACTTATCCAGTTCGCCTTTGCCGCGTTCGCCGGTCTTGGGATCGACGGCGCCACAAACAACTGAAACTGCCTTCTCGATTCCGCGCTTCAGAGCCATCGGATTTGCGCCGGCAGCTACGGTCTTCACGCCTTCGCGGAAGATCGCTTGGGCAAGAACGGTCGCAGTAGTAGTGCCGTCGCCGGCAACGTCGGAAGTCTTGGAAGCGACTTCCTTCACCATCTGCGCGCCCATGTTTTCGAGATTGTCTTTGAGTTCAATTTCCTTTGCGACGGTGACGCCGTCCTTGGTGATGGTCGGCGAACCGAATTTCTTATCGATCACGACGTTGCGGCCCTTGGGACCGAGCGTGACCTTTACAGCGTCAGCAAGAACGTTGACGCCGCGAAGAATCGCCTGGCGGGACTCTTCTCCGTGAACAATTTGCTTTGCCATTTTCGTTTTCTCCTAAAGTTGTTGCAGCACTGGCTGCCGAATTTCTGTTGGGTTCGCACATTCGCTCTAGCTTGAACCCAAACCTGTTAGCGGCGCGATCCGGCAGTTTCCTTCTTGGCTGCGCCGGTGATTACTCCCAACACTTCTTCTTCGCGCATGATGATGAAATCTTCACCATCCAATTTGATTTCCGTACCGGAATACTTTCCGAACAGAATGCGGTCGCCTTCTTTCACATCGAGCGGACGAACCTTACCCTCTTCATTAATCTTGCCCTTGCCGGCAGAAATGACCTCGCCCTCCTGCGGCTTATCTTTAGCGCTATCCGGAATAATAATTCCGCCACGGGTTACGTCGCCTTCTTCGGTCCGGCGAACCAGAATACGATCGTGCAGTGGGGTGAATTTCGTAGCCATGTTTCAGACTCCTTTCTGAAGTTGCTTCAGCTGGTTGAATTGAATTGTTGATTGCGTAAATCTGAGTTGCCGATTGTTAGCACTCAGCCGTTCTGAGTGCTAATTGTACAAAGCTGAGTGGAAGCATGTCAAGCGTCGTGTTCAACTTATTCTATTTGTTGTACTTAGATGGAGCAAGTAGCCCCCGTCGATACGACGTAAACGGTAGTTAACAAGGATTTTGAGGCGGGCAAATGTTGTGTTTTCGACCAGAATTCACTGCTGGTCGGCTGGCGGCTTCGGCTTGTCGAGTTTCACTTCATGTTTGGCATGGCATTCGGTTGCGGGATCGTAATTCACCGAGCCTTCCAAGGTATCTTGTGTCGCGTCGAATTGAAGCGGAGGATTGTGCACCTTAGCAGGCATACCCATGAACTTCACCTTGCCGTCCGAATTCGTCCCCGCCTGAAGATCGAGATGATGAAACCCGCCGAATCCATACGTGATGTGGACTTTCACGGTGGCGTTATACACCGGCTTTGTATCGACGCCTAAGACAGTGAGTTCCAGGTAGCAGGGACCGATCCCGCCATCTATCACGGGGACCTCTGCCTTAGCCGCTGGTTTTTCCCCTGCTGGCGGATTCTGCTTCGATTGCGTCTGCGCCGCAAGTGAGATCAGGACGACACACAGGAGTCCCACTGCTTTGTTCATAGCGAACAATTATACGGCCCACTTTTTTTGCAATCGACCGCAACAAAGGCCAGCACGGCGGGTTGAGTCCATACAGTCTGGTTCCCAGCCTGATATTCCTGCGTCATCACGCGCTGCGTCCGGGTTTGGTCATGCCGGAGGGTGCCATTCGTCAGTTGAACAGCAGCTTCATCACCGCTGAAGCGGATCGGAATGACAGCATTTAGATAAGGCTATAAAGAGCAAGCAAAAATAAAAATGGAGAGTTATGAAAACACTTGGGACAATTCTTGTGCTCGGGATCGCGTTAACGCTGGCCGGATGCGGCACTAATTCAAACAATGGAGAGATAAACGGAAACTGGACGGCGGCGCTGATGAATTCGAATTCTGGACCGCCCGTTTTCGACTTTACGGCCACTTTTACCCAGAGCAGCGGTAGCGGCGTAACTATAACTAATCTGAATTTCACGACCTCGAGTCCGTGCTTCGCTTCGGGATCGACCGCGACCGGCGGCTTCGTACTGAGTGGGAATCAGAATGGTGTGACCTCTGGCGGCTTTCAAATGAATATTCAATCGACGGGAAGCACTAATAATCTGCTGACGCTGCAAGGGACTGTCAGTAATAACACGATCAGTGGCAATTGGTCGCTGAGCGGAGCCACGTCAGGCTGCAGCGGATCGGGCCAGTTTACGATGAACAAAACGTAGCTGAACTCATTGCGACCGCCCGGAGGGCGGTCGTAATCTACCCAGGGCTAAAGCCGAGTCGGGAGTGGCACTTGAACCGCAGCCCTGGAAGCGCTCTGCCACCCAAAACACATTATTGTTGCGGAATTTGGTGGAGCTAGTCGGGATCGAAGTGCAAGCCCACTCTGAAAACAGGCAAGGTATTGATTCGCGGTAAATCGCAGAATGCCTAGAATGCTGAAAAAACTGCATTACCGAATTCATTGTACGGCGTTCGCTTGCTTCCCAAACTTTTTAAATGTAGTTGCCGAAATCAGGCACGCCTTGACACGTAGTTCTCACCAACTTCGTAAAAAAGAAGATAATCCATTTGAATACCGCGTGACGCCTTTTTCACGCCAAATATTATTTGCTTTCGTGCAAAACCACCGTACAACACCGCGTTCGCAATTACGACAGCATCAAGGCATTTTCTGAGACCGACTTCACCGAAGATCTAAAGAATTTCGATGTGCCCACACTCGTTCCGGAGGTTGGCTAAACGTTCCCGCCAATGTTGGGACGCAGCGTGAGCGAGCCATCATCGTTCAGCTTCTGATGGCAAGCCCATCGCACCGGATAGCGCATTCCCTTTACCTCGATCTCAGCCCTAAGTTTCAGTCCCTTCCAATCGCTGGCGTTTGGAAGCACGAACTGTGCCTGGCGAATCTTGCCTGGCAAGGGGTAACCAGCATCCAGGCAACCGCTCGTGAGCACCTTTCCGTCCTCACTTTCGACTGTCACCCTTAATACACCCGGTATGCCCGCAATACCGTCGTTCGCAAAACCGGCAATCAGTCCGAGGTAACTGCCGTCCTTATAGCTCCAGATGAAAGAGGGTCTCACCCGATAACCAATCCGGCGATTGATTCGGTCGAATGCTGCCGGATAAGCCTGGTAATAGGTCATCAGGTTCTTTGCGCTGATCTGGTGAAAGTTCCAAAGGGACCAGTAATTAGCTCCAATATCCATTACATGAGCGATCATGTTCTCTGCCGGAGATATCCCTTCATGTGCTGTGCTTGGATCGGGAGGCTTACTGGGTAGCCCTTGCTCGAGCAAAGCTGCGATCCACGGGGGGCGGTTACTGAGCGCTTCAATCTGTTCGTTCTCAATAAAAATAGTGTCGCTGCGAATCCAATTGTTGTTGCGCACTGTGCGGTCGAGCAGTTCTGCGTTACCGACTCGGCTGTAATCTGGTTGAGTATTGGTAAGCAGAGGAGTCTTCTTAAAATGCTCGAGCTGGACTTCGAGCATGTTGACCCAGGTGCGCTCGGCGGTCAGGTAATCAGGAAAAGGATTGTTCGCAAATGGCCAAGTGTGCCCTTCCCCCCAGAAGCCGTACATAAAAGTGTCAATAAACTCAATGAGCGGGTTGCCATCGAATTCCGCCGCCAACTGGCCAATCAGTTCTTTGAATGACTGCTGAAAAAAAGGATGGTCATACCGGGGCTGATAGCGCGAATGCGGATTTTCCAAATATCTTTTGGCCGAGGCGCTGCTTTCCTGATCGCTCAGCACCAGATCAACTTTCGGCACTTTGTCGAGAACAAAATCCGGCAGGGCCGCGGAGTGCGTATAGTCTGGAGCGCACATCTGGATTCGTAATCCAATGCGCTTGTTGTTCTTCTTCGCCAGATCAAAAACGAGCTTCAGATAATCGGGTAACTCCAGGCGTCCGGGCCGAGGCTGCACTTCCCGCCACGTCGGGCGGATGTAGAGCTGCTGGCCCAAGGGAAATCGAACGAGGTCCTCAATCGCTTGTGGAATATTATCGGACTTGATTTCGTCCGTACCCGAATCAGCCGTGATGTAAGTGACCAGTCCCTTACCATAGTTTGGTACGACCTCTTCCGTAGACGTTGTGGTCATTACCACATCATCAGTGGGAATCACGGCATCAGGAGCATATTGAGGAAACGGCCCTTGGTTGAGGCGATCGTTCACCTTTGGACCGGAGCCGAAGTCGTACTTCCCCCAGTCGTGGGCGGGAACCTTGGCCTGCGCCTTGCCGATTCCAAGTTCTGCGGCCACAGCAACAGCGACCGTTCTTTTTAGAAAATCTCTGCGCTGCATCGGAATTACGCCTCCTTGTCATCCGAATCTTAACGGCGACACTCTTCCTGCCTCACCCGCGCCTTAGTACGGTAATGAAAAGCTGAGCACATCACTTCCTGCCCGCTATTGCTACATACTGGACGCCATCTATGGCTTAGCTCATGCGAAGAGTGCATCATTTGCCCGGTGTTGAAGTGCCACAGCGCTCGGCCAGTGCTCGCCTCCTATTGTACGTTTCGATCAAACCGCGTAGAACTCGCGTGTTCTCAGAGGATCAGAAATGGTGGAGCTAGTCGGGATCGAACCGACGACCTCATCGTTGCGAACGATGCGCTCTCCCAGCTGAGCTATAGCCCCACTCGGGGATGCGTAGATTTTATCATCGGCGTCGTTAAACACACTCGGGAGCACCTCCAGGATTTGAAACAAAATGTCATCCCGAATTAGGTGGAGGAGTTCGTCAGAGCTTATCCACTTTGCCGAGGGATCTCCCGGCGGCGCTCGGGATGACATTGCCGGGGAAGATGCTGTAAAGAAAAAAGAGTCTGTGAGAATGAATGGAGCCTAGAGCCCGATTACTCCCACCAA
>QHZX01000408.1 GCA_003224835.1 Acidobacteriota bacterium
GGACGCGTAATACGAAATCTGTGGCAAAGCTTTACAAAGGGATGAATAAGTGTCGCGCAATGCCTGAGATCCGTTCGCCTCATTGCCCTCCGGCGTGATGTACGGTTCGTAGGATTCGGGATAGGAAACGGTCAAAGCCCAAGGGGCGTAAACCGGTGCACCAAATTCGCCAATGGCAATATAAGCGAGCCTGGATGTTACCGGAGTCGCCCCGCTGTTGATCTCCGTAATAGCGGGCAAGTTTCGGCTGACCCGATAGCGCGTGAGCGGCTCTCTCAATTCATCCGCTGTGGCTTGAGATTCGCGAGCGCAACTGTTGTCAGCCCGCCATTCCCCGCAGAAATACGAATTCACACCGATGAAGGTGAGGTGGGGACAATTATTCAGATAGGTTTCGACATCTTCCCCGGGAGCGCCTCCCACCATCCAGTCTGCCAGCTTGCCACCCACATAATTGTGGAAGAAAGGTAACGGGTACTCTGCCCACCCAGCGTCGGTAATCCGTCGGATCCAGTTGTAGCTTAAATCCCATGCACTGAATTTCAGATCATCGGTGAAGTGATGTTCAGCGAATCGACGGTCGGCGGCAGGTGAGTGATCGCGCCAGAGCTTCGAGTTATGCCGGTCTGAACCGAACACTGCAATCTCATTCTCCACCTGGATCATCAGTATGGTGTGAGTCTCGGAATCCACTTCCTTGATATGTCGCATAAAGGCCCGAAAAGCGGCGATTTCTCGCTCGAGAATGGGCTCGTAATCGTAAGAGATAGTGTTGTGGTGCTGAACACCATCACCATCAACAGCTCGTGGATATGTCTTCTCGTCCGAAGCGATGTACATGGGCACGTAGAGTTGTCCCGTGAGATTTTCATATATGGTTCCATCGCCGCTCGCGTAATTTTTCGGGCTCGATCATCGACCACTTGATCGGAACTTTCAGGGCGTTGAGGCCAAGCCTTGCCGCTGCGGGATAAAGCTTGTCATAAGCATTCTCAGTTTCCTTATATCGCCCATAAATGAGGTGCCACCACGGAATCTCCACAGCTAACACGGTGAATGGCCGCCCATCGACATAGAGCACCTTGCGCCCGTTTGCCTCTTCGAAATGCGGCACGAAATTTTGGCTGGTCGGAACTTGCCAGGTTTGTGATGTACTGATGTCCGATGTGTTTCGAGTTTGTTCGCTCAATTGGCCGAATGACGGTACACACGAAATGGACACGATTACGAAATAACCTATAGCCGATTGCCAGCCGAAAGGTCTGTGCCCCTTCGTTGCTCGTCTCCTGTTAATTGCCATTCTCGCTGATTATGGCCAGGTCCCACGGCTTAAGTCTCAAAGACTGAGCGTGTCCAACAGCACTTCCGGCCAACAAATCTAGGCCATCCCTATAAGGATATGAGACCGACTGCTCCTGCCCAGAGAAATTGAAGTAATAATGCAGCAATTTCCCACGACCGTTGCGTCCCTGTCGTACCCTTACGGCGATTGGAAGGTCCTGGTCGGGACCGGTTAACTGGACGCGTTTCAGCACCTCCCGAATTAACTCGCGCTGCAGCGGATCTGATAGATAGGTTCCCTCGTAAGTCAGCATTCCGGTGCCGTACTTGTTGCGAGTGATTGCGGGGAATCGCCAATAATGATCATCAAACGAGGTGACCACCTCCGCAGTTTCCGGCACAAGGAACTCTTCCCACACGGAGCCTACATTCTGTTCGCCAAGCGCATACGGATCCGGAGTCAGCTTCTCCGGCCCAGGCAAATTCGTGAATTCCTGATAGTGAAAACCGCACGCCGCCCGCAATGGACCCGGAGCCATCACATCTCGCACGGTTGAGTGTTCGTCGGTAAATCCGCTTTTGAAAGACATTACCACTTGCCCGCCGTTCTTCACATAATCCGAGATCTGCTGCAATACGCCATCAGAAGCACTGTAGAGCGGCGGCACTAAAAGAACTTTATAGTGAGAAAGACCCGGGTCTCCGGCCTGCACAAAGTCAGGTTCAATGTTCAGATCGTAAAGCGCTCCATACATTTGCCGGAGCACCGACATGTAATCCACCGAGTCACTGACAGGCATATAGCTGAGCGCATTGGCAGAGTCAACGCTGACGAGGATTGCTACGCTATTGTCCTTCTTCAGATCAACCAGATCAGGCCCAATTCGTTTCAATTCGCCCGCAACACGCGACACTTCGGCATAGGTACGGTTTGGCTCAAGGTCGTGTGAGAGAACGCCCTTCCAGTAAGTCTCCTGGCCGTAATGGAGAGAGTGCCAATGCCAGTACTCCACCATATTTGCGCCAGCGGCCAGATGCGTGTACACGACTTGGCGCAGTTGTCCTGGATATTGCGGGTACTGAGTGCGCGAGTCCCAGCCGATAGTCTGCGCATTCGTCTCAGTCACGAGAATATTCGAATGCTTCAGCGAGCGACCCAGATCATCAGAAAGCCATATTCCGCGGCCATTTAGCCGAGCCTGGGTCTCGAAATATGGATTCTCGGCAACAATGTCGAGCGATCGCGCGATTGCCCACTGGTTGAGGTTGGTGTGCACGCCGCCGCTGAAATCTTGCGTGATGAACTGGTCGGGCCGCTTGTACTCATTTACGATCTTTGCCTGCCATCCCAGGTAGTCTGTCACGATGTCGTGCTGGAAGTTTTCCCACTCTAGCTTGTAACCAGGATTTAGGATCCCATCTCGCGTTGGCAGGTCGTCCCACCTGTCGACCAGCTGGCCCCAATAAACCAGGCCCCAGATCTTATTAATCGTGTCTGTCGTTTTGTATTTCTGCTTGAGTCGTTCGACGAATGCCGCGTTCACATAGGGCGTGGTTACACGGGTGGGGGCGGTTTCATTATCTATCTGATACCCGATCACCGCGGGATGATCTTTGGAGTGACTCACGATCTGGCGAATCACGCGCTCCGCGTGCTGCCGAAAATAAGGGTTAAGAAAGTCATAATTCTGGCGAATGCCGTAATGTCCGGGCGTTAGTTCCGCCGGGTATGTAGGCTCATATGGATTACTGAGCTGCGGAGCTTTGCCAGCGTGAGCCACAAGAATTTCCGGGTGCTCCTTATAAAGCCAGGTCGGAATCGAATATGTAGGCGTGCCGAGGATTACTTTGATTCCTGACTTGTGCAATCGGTCAAGCACGCGTTGCATCCACTCGAATTGAAAGTCTCCGTCCCGCGGTTCCCAGCTACTCCATGTCGATTCGCCCACCCGAACGACTGTGATTCCCGCCTTCTGCATGAGATCCACATCTTTGTCGAGACGGTCAGATGGCATATATTCCGGGTAATAAGCGACGCCGTAGAGCACGTTGTCCATCTTGTCGGGGGCAAATGCAGTCGCTCTTTGCTGCGACCACGTCTCTGAGCTCAAGAGAACAAGTAAAACTAGAAGGCACACATTCCCACACCATCTCACCGTTGCCATCTGCACTTCCTTTCAGTGGTGAACGCCAGCCTTTGCG
>QHZX01000063.1 GCA_003224835.1 Acidobacteriota bacterium
TCACACTAGTATTGTAATGTGGACTGGCGAGGCGCCCGTCCCTCCATGACGCCTTCCGTCCCGCTCTATGGGCCTGAATCGGTAGCTCTGAGTTGGGCGTCGAGGTCAGCAAGGGCCGCTTCGAGCATGGCCCGATGCTGCGCATTCGTAACCACTTCGAGCTGCTGCAAGATGTGCTGACGGGAGAGTTGTAGTCCGTGGCGGCGTTTTTGTTGAGCGATCTGTTCGGGAGTGAGCTGGGTCCGCTTCGGCTCTGAGGATGCATTGAGCTGTTCTTGTTGCTGCTCGACCGATTTGCTTTCCCAACCACGCGCCATGACTAAATTGTAAGCGTCGAGGCCAAGCTAACGCGCCGACAATCTGTGGTTGGCTGCTACAAAGGAGCTGTAGCAAATTGGGCGGCATCTGAGTACGTCCATTGTGATACCCGGCCTCTGCGTTATATGCTTGCGCCGTGCGGCCTGCGGCAGGTCGGTCTCCGACAACTCCACTGTATATCGGCCTGGTGATCACGCTGGCGGCGGTGGTCGCCTACTCGGCATATGTCACCAAGCAGATCGCCGGATTACGCCAGTTGCAGAACAATTTAATTGACCGCAACCGCAAGGACTCGCTTCAGCTGTTGCGCATTCAGAACGAGTTGAATTCCACTGGAATTTCCATGCGCGACATGCTGGATACGGGTACTCTCGACCCATCTCAGCGCCATCGGTTGACCGCATGGCAACCGCAATTCGAGCGCATGCGGGTCGACCTGGAAGATGCCTTTCGTCGCGAGCAGCAGGTCGCGCCCGAAGGGCGCACGGCAGACCAGCAGCGCTATCTCCTGACTGCGCTAGCCCAGTTTTGGGATGGAGTCGAAGAAAGTTTTACCTTAGTGCGGCAGGGCAAAGAAAAAGAGGCTCGCGAGCAAATTCGCCTTCCCTTGCAGTCGGAGCTGGCGGCGCTTACGACTTCGGTTGCGCGTTTGCTCGTGCAGAATAATGAGAGCGAAGAGCGCGCCGCGATCCAGGTCACGGAAATTTACAATCGTGTCGCGCGGCAGGCGTACGTTTTTCTCACAGCGACGCTGATTGCCATCATTCTGACCAGCCTTTATCTCATTCGCTCGAACCGGCTTATCTTCAACCAGCTTGCGGTACTTTCCGAGCAACGGAGCGACTTGGCGCAGAAGCTGATTTCGTCGCAAGAATCGACTCTGCGCCATATCTCACGCGAGCTTCACGACGACTTTGGCCAGATTCTGACGGCGATGGGAATGATGCTTGGCCGGGCACGCAATCAGATCCCCGAGGGATCTCAGCTTCGGGCCGATCTGCTCGAGGTTCGCGAAATTGCGCAGACGACGCTCGATAAAGTTCGCAGCCTTTCGCAAGCTTTACATCCGGTCATGCTCGATGAAGCCGGCCTGGAGCCAACTATCGAGTGGTATTTGCCGGTGGTGGAAAGGCAGACTGGAATTGGCATATCCTACGAGAAATCGGGAATACCGTTTCCCATTCATGGCAATGCGGCGGTTCACATTTATCGCGTGTTGCAGGAAGCTTTGAACAACGTTGCCCGCCATTCGGGAGCGAAGAAAAGCTGGGTGCGATTGCGCTTCACGGCACAGGATTTGCAACTCGAAGTTGAGGACCACGGTTCGGGATTTTCCGCCGTCGGCCCACGGCAAGGAATTGGCCTGGTCGCGATGCGCGAGCGCGCTGAATTGCTGGGCGGGAAGATCACCATCGCGCGGCCCGCTGATGGCGGCACGCTGGTGAGCATGACTGTTCCACGAGAGCGGCTGGAGTCGAATGCCTGATCATCAAATCTCGGTGATGCTGGTCGATGACCACAGCCTTGTGCGGCGCGGTTTTCGGCGCATGCTTGAGGACGAGGCGGACATTCGTGTGATCGGCGAAGCCAGCGACGGTGAAGAAGCAGTAAAGCTCGCGCGATCACTCAAGCCTCAGGTCATCGTCATGGATTGTGCTCTTCCTGGGATCAACGGGCTGCAGGCGACACGAAAAATTCTGCAGGTCCTGCCCGAAACCCGAATCCTAATGCTGAGCATGCATACCGAGGACACCTGGGTGCGGCAGGCAATCGATGCCGGCGCGCGCGGCTATGTGCTCAAGAACGCTATGGACCTGGAGCTGAGTTCAGCAATTCGGCGGATTGTGAAAGGCGAAACCGTTCTCGACGGCCAGCTTTCAAAAGAGCAAGCGCTGAAAGGCGAACGTAACTCGGGACTCACTCCGCGCGAAGTCGAAATCCTGCAACTCATTTGCGACGGAAAGTCGAACAAAGAGATTGCCAATCACCTCGAGTTGAGCGCCAACACTGTGGCGGTGCATCGCGCCAATATCATGGACGCGCTCGGTATCCACAAAACTGCGGAGCTGGTCGTCTATGCGATTCGCAACGGGTTGGTAAATGTTCCTTGAGTCGCGGACCGCGATTCTCCGGAGCATTCCCGGCTGGAAATCCTAGTATTTTTACGTTATTGCGCATATTTCGGACTGGCGCGAATATGTTTTCAACGTCCTCATACCTAATGGCCACCTCCGGCCTGACACTTGAGGAGTTCAACCCACGAAGCTAAAGCCGCCGAAAGGCGGCTTTAGTTTTTGCAACTCTCTTATTCCCGCGCATGTCAATCGGTTCTATATGCGTATAATGTTCGGTTCTTGAACTCTACATTGAGGAACGCAATGTCGAATTCTTCCGGTCCGCTTTCTCCCACTCGCAGAAATTTTCTAACAACCACCGGCGGCGTAATTGCCGGAGCCGTTGCTGCGCCACGCGGCATGTCGGCAGCGACGGCGCAATCGGATGAACCACAGTCTGCTTCCAAGCCGCAAAACCGCCGCAAGATTCTGATCGGAGTCTTCGATCCGGCTTTTCCTGATCTCACGCTGGATCAACTGGTCGAGAAGTACCAGCAGATGGGAGTGGAGGCAGCTGAGATCGGCACCGGAGGTTATCCCAACAATAAGCATTGTGCTCTCGATGACCTGCTGGCTGATCCGGCAAAGCTCCGCGCGTGGCAGAAAAAATTCGATGACCACAAGATTAAGATCGCAGTGCTAAGCTGCCACGGAAATCCTGTGCATCCTGACAAGGCTGCCGCCGAACTTTCGGACCAGACTTTCCGCAAGACGGTGCAGCTGGCGGAAAAGATCGGTGTAAAGGTGATCGTCGGATTTTCCGGATGCCCTGGCGCGAACCCTACTGACAAGAACCCGAACTGGATCACCTACCGCTGGCCTCCGGAATATGCCGAGGCGCAGGACTGGCAGTGGAAAGAACGGTTGATTCCATACTGGAAGGGTGCAGTAAAGTACGCGCGCGATCACGGCATCCGCCGGATTGCGCTCGAAATGCACCCGAATTTTATGGTTTACAACCCGCTCACATTGCTCAAACTGCGCGATGCTGTCGGTGAGGAAATTGGGGCCAACAACGACCTCAGCCATTTGTTCTGGCAAGGCTGCAACCCAGTCGAAGTAATTCGCATGCTCGGAAAGCAAGGCGCGATCTACCACGCGCACATGAAAGACACCGTGCTTTTTCCAGATAAGGTCGCCAGGTATGGTGTATTGAACTTCATTTTTGAAAAACAGGACCTGAAAACTGCATCGGATGCCTTTCGTGCCGTCGGCTATGGGCACAGCGCCAGCACGTGGAAAGACATCATGCGGGCCTACATGGAAGTTGGTTACGAGGGAATTTTCAGCGTCGAAAATGAAGACCCGATTTTATCCGGCGAAGTTGGCGTCGAGCGCGCTTTGTACGTTTTAAAGAATGTGCGCGAAGAATTGCTGACCGAGTCGCAGTTAGACTGAGTCTTCCTCAGCGAACTCCATGTGCTTTCTTGGCGTCCTCTGCGGTCAAAAGCTTTTAACCGCAGAGAGCGCAGAAGCTTCGCAGAGTTCGCAAAGAGATTTAACGGTAGGGCGTCCATCGTCCACCTGTAACGAGGAGAGCTAAATGGATCGTAGAAATTTTATCGCCAGCACTATCGCCACAGGACTCGCTTCAATGAGCCGCTTCTCCTGGGCGGCCGCCGAGCATCGAATCGAAAAAATCGGCCTCGAGCTCTACACGGTCCGCGATGCTCTGGACAAGGATTTCGCGGGCACGATCGCGCGCGTTGCCAAGGCCGGATACAAAGAAGTAGAGCTGGCGACGTTCTTCGCAAAGCTACCCAAGTTCAATCCATCACCGAAAGAGGCGCGAAAAATTCTGGACGAGAACGGCCTTACCGCTCCCGCTTCACATGTGCCATATTCCGCTCTCTCCGCAGAGAGCTTGCCGAAGGTTATCGAGGCCGCCAAAATTCTTGGCCACAGCTATATTGTGAATCCATCGATTGACCGCGACGTTCTCAAACAGCCAGATGGCTGGAAGCGCGCTGCAGAAAATTTTAATCGCGCCGGCGCAGAGCTGAAAAAAGCCGGCATCCGGCTCGGATATCACAATCATGTGGAGGAATTTAAGCCACTGCCGGACGGCAAGTTGCCATATGACGTCCTGCTCGCGGAAAGCGATCCCAAGCTGGTCAAGATGGAAATGGATTTAGGCTGGGCGCATGAAGCTGGCGTCGATCCCATCAAGTATTTCGAAAAATATCCCGGACGTTTTCCCTTGGTCCACGTAAAGGATTTCGACAAGAATCGCAATATGTCCGATGTTGGCAAGGGGGAAATCGATTGGAAAGCAATTTTCAAAAAAGCGGACCTCGCCGGAATCAAACATTATTTTGTCGAGTTCGATAATCCCAAAGATCCTTTTGAGACCATAAAAGCCAGTTACGAATACTTGGAAAAGCTGCGTTTCTAGATTTCGATGTGATCTCGGCGCCCTCTGGAGAATCAATGGCTCAGGTAATTCGCTCCCCTAAGGTCTATGACGTTTGCATCATCGGCTCCGGCGCTGCCGGTGGAACGGCGGCCAAAATCCTCACCGAAGGCGGGCTCAACGTGGTCATGCTCGAAGCCGGGCCGGTGCTCAATCCAGAAAAAGATTTCAAGGAGCACGTCTGGCCTTACCAGCTCCCACACCGCGGGGCCGGAGTCGGTGGGCGAGCCAGCGCGAACTTCAGCGAATTTCTGGCACCGAATGGATCGTGGGATATTGAGGGCGAACCGTACACAGTAGCTCCCGGATCCCGGTTCCGCTGGTTCCGCTCGCGCATTGTCGGTGGACGCACTAATCACTGGGGACGAATTGCTTTGCGCTTTGCGCCCGTAGATTTCAAAGCGCGTTCGAGCGATGGCATGGGTGACGACTGGCCGATCACTTACGAAGACCTCGCGCCCTATTACGACAAGGTCGAATCCTACATCGGCGTTTTCGGCACCAAGGAGAACGTTTCTAGCGCGCCGGACGGAATTTTCATGAAGCCTCCGAAGCCGCGCTGCACGGAAACCATCGTAAAGAAATCGTGCGACAAGCTGAACATCATCTGCATTCCCTCACGGCTTGCCATCATCACTGAGGCGCACAACGGACGAGCGGCCTGTCATTACTGCGGCCAGTGTGGGCGCGGCTGTATCAGCGCTTCGAATTTCAGCTCCAGCCAGGTGATGATTCCACCAGCGCAGAAGACCGGGCGCCTCACTTTGATCACCGGCGCGATGGCCCGGGAGATTATCGTCGGCAAAGATGGAAAAGCTGAAGCAGTTTCCTATATCGACAAGGCCACTCGCACTGAAAAACGAATTAGCGCCAAAGCGTTTGTGGTCGGCGCCAGCGCATGCGAATCGGCGCGCTTGTTGCTCAACTCGAAGTCTTCGATGTTTCCTGACGGGATTGCAAACTCTTCCGGTGTAGTCGGGCGGTACCTAACCGATAGCGTCGGCAGCTCCGGATACGGCCATTTTCCGCAACTCGAGAAAATGCCGCGGCACAATCACGATGGCGTGGGCGGCATGCACATGTACATGCCGTGGTGGAAGTTCGACCGCAAAAATGAATTTCTGCGCGGATATCACATCGAGTTCGGCGGCGGAACTGAGCTGCCGGGAGTTGGAGACTTCCATGGCGTGTGTGAAGAATTCGAAGGTTACGGCGCAAGCCTTAAAACAAAATGCCGAGAAAGATATGGCACGTTTATTGGCTTTGCTGGTCGCGGCGAGATGATTCCGAACGAACAGAGCTATTGTGAGATTGATCCGGATGTGGTCGATCAGTGGGGAATTCCGGTACTGCGCTTCCATTGGCAATGGAGCGACAACGAAATAAAGATGGCGCGTGATATGCAGGAGACGTTCCGCGACATCGTGGAAACCGCGGGTGGCACGTACTACTGGCAAGTTCGTTCCGACGGCGACCATCCGTATGGAATCGAAGATGGCGGCATGATCATTCACGAATTGGGCGTAGTGCGTATGGGTAACAGCCGCAAGACTTCGGTTCTAAACGGCTATTGCCAGGCACATGACGTGAAGAACCTTTTCGTGACCGATGCCTCTTCCTTCGTAAGCAATCCAGACAAAAATCCGACGTTGACCATTATGGCTGTCTCGTGGCGGGCTTCAGAGTATTTGCTGGATCAGGCGAAGAAAGGAAATCTGTAATCAGCACGTGGTGTTGTCGCGAGTACCAGAGATATGACCACAGTAAAAGGCGCGCAGCTGAGCTGTTCGATTGCGGCGTTCATGCTGCTGCTTCCCGTGCCGTTGGTTGCGCAACCGAAAGCGCTAACCGCACGGCAGGTGATCGAGCGCATTCAATCTCACGTCGGCGTTCCGTGGAGCAGCGACACGGTGGATACCTTTAAGGCCGGAAATCCGGAGACGCCAGTAACCGGAATCGCCGTGACGATGATGGCAACGCTCGATGTTTTAAAGCGTGCCGCCGCGTCGGGGAACAATCTCATCATCACTCACGAGCCCACTTTTTTCAGTCATTTGGATAAACCTGACGAGCTCGCACAGGGTGAAAGGGACCCCGTGCTGTCGGAGAAGCGCGCCTTCATCGAAAAGCATCGCCTGATTATCTGGCGATTTCACGATCACTGGCACGCTCGCAAGCCTGACGGCATTCAAGCTGGCATGGTGCATGCGCTCGGCTGGGAGAAGTTTCAAGATCCTGCGAATGAGTATCTGTTTAGAATGCCGCAAAGTACTCTGGAAGCACTCGCGGCCAATATCCGAGCGCACCTTCGAATTCGGACTATGCGGGTAGTTGGTGATCCGGAAATGAAGGTCACCCGCATCGCCATGAGTCCTGGTGCGTCTGGCTTTGGGCGCGAGGCACAAGCTTTAGAACTGCCCGACGTAGAAGTGCTGGTACTCGGCGAAACCCGCGAATGGGAGACGGTCGAGTATGTGGCTGATGCAGTCAATGAAGGCAAGCACAAAGCCCTGATCATTCTTGGGCATATTCCTTCGGAGCAGGCGGGAATGGAAGAGTGCGCCCGCTGGCTGAAGGGTTTTGTAAGTGAGGTCCCGGTAAATTTTGTGCCGGCACTCGAACCTTTTTGGGCTCCGGAAGCGGTGGTTAATAAATAAGCGAATAGCAAATAGAGGCAAACTTTATGTCGATTTCCCGGCGTGATGTTTTGAAATCGTTGGCTGTGGGCGCAGCCGCAACTTCCGTGCTGCGCGCAATTCCAGCACATGCGGCCGAATACGCGCATCACATGGTCGCGGCGGAAAAAGCTGCAACCAGCGTTTATGCGCCAAAGTTTTTCCCCGCGCATGAGTACAAGACGTTGCAGACGCTATGCCAAACCATCATTCCGGGCGAGGGCGACTCGGGGGGCGCGATCGAGGCGGGCGCGCCGGAATTCATCGACCTACTCACCAGCGAAAACACTGAGTACCAGCGCGAGCTAGGTGGAGGAATTCTCTGGCTGGACGGCACGTGCTCTGATCGCTATGGCAAAGTTTTCATAGACTGCACGCCACAACAGCAAAAAGAAATCCTCGACCAGATCGCTTACCGCAACAATGCGATTGCGGATCTCAGCATAAGCCAGGGGGTCGACTTCTTCTCGCTCCTCCGCAACATGACTGCCGATGGATTCTTCACCAGCGAAATTGGGATCAAATATCTGGGCTATATCGGAAGCACATTTCTCAAAGAATTCCCCGGCTGCCCGCCCGTGCCTGGAATCTGAGCTTGGCGATTACGGGATAGCGATCCAGGAGGCACTTCCTTATGGCTATAGCGTATCCAACAGGAGGAACCATGGTCGCGCATACCATGGTGACCACGCAGTTTGAGCTCGACGGATTTCGCGTGGTGCGCACTCTCGGCGTAGTGCGCGGCATCGTGGTGCGCTCTCGCTCGATCATCGGTACATTTGGGGCCACTCTACAGACGCTGGTTGGCGGCAATATCACGCTGCTCACCAATCTTTGCGAAAAGACCCGTTCCGAGGCTTTCGATCTTATGCTGCAACATGCGGCGCAACTTGGCGGAAACGCCGTAGTGGGCGCGCGATATGACGCTACCGAGATCATGCAAGGTGTGACTGAGGTCCTGGCTTACGGCACGGCGGTGTTAGTGGAACCGACCAAGAGCGAATCCAGCAATCAGGCATGAGTAATTCTCAACTGCTCCGCGTGCTTGAGTGGACATGGAGCGCGTTCGGAGTTTACTGGCTGATCGCCGCGCGACGAGGAAAATCCGCGCAGACCAGCGAATCGCCAATTTATCGAATACTTCGCATTCTTCTGCTTGGCATTACCTTCACGCTGCTATTTGCGAGGTGGGCAGCCGTCGGAGTTCTGGGGCGAAGTATCGTTCCACCATCGCTCGTAATCGCTTACATCGGATTTGTGATGGCGCTTGCTGGCATGGCAATCGCAGTATGGGCGCGGATCAGTCTCGGCCAATACTGGAGCGACAAGATTGTGCTCAAAGTCGATCATCGACTGATTCGCTCCGGACCTTACGCGCGGATGCGGCATCCAATTTATTCTGGAGTTCTGCTCGGCATCGCCGGAACTGCGGTAGTTGTGAACCAATGGCGCGGCGTGCTGGCGTTTGTGCTGCTGTTTACCAATTATTTGATCAAGGCGAAACGGGAGGACAACATTCTAGCTGCAGCCTTTCCGGAAGAGTTCGTCGATCACAAGAGCTGCGCCGGTTTCCTGCTGCCGCGTCTGTACTCAAAGAGATAATTACTTAGGGGAAACTGGCTCGAGAGACGCGTTCATCGCGGTGGCCGGCATTACGTACTTCGCTT
>QHZX01000064.1:0-9253 GCA_003224835.1 Acidobacteriota bacterium
TGATGATGTTGCGCTTGATCAGAAACCCGGTGACTCCGCAGGCAAACAGAATGCCGCTCAGCACCAGGTAATACGAAAGCGGAACCACTCAGCCCTCCTTCTTAGTTCGTTCAACCGATTCAGGTCGTGCGGCGAGTACCACTGCGCCCATGATGGCAATCAAAACCAGAATGGACGTCACTTCAAACGGCAGCAAGAACTGATGAAATAAAAGCTGCGCGATGTCGGCAGGATGACCCGGTAGAGCGCCAATGGCCGCCCGTCCTGCATCCGAACGCTCTAGTAGCGCCCAGCACACTATTACCATTCCTGCCAGAACAGCGGGAATCCCCAACAACCACGCCACGCGACTGCCGCTGGTCTGCTCTTCCACTCCAGCGTTGAGCAACATGATTACGAAGACAAAAAGCACCATGACTGCGCCGGCATAAACAATGACCTGGATGGCGGCAACAAATTCTGCTCCCAGCAAAAGAAACTCCACTGCCAAGGATCCCATTACCACGACCAGCGACAATGCGCTGTTGATGGGATGACGCTGCAGCAGCAGGTTCACCGCTCCCGCCACGCACACCAAACCGAACACCGAAAATAGGATCAAATGAAGCATGAGAACAATTTTGTAGTTTGGTAATTGAGCAATTTTGTGATTGAGAATCTGAACCCCTGAATCACCCGAGTGCCGTTTCCAATTACACAATTACTAAATTACCCGATTACAAAATTACTAAATTACTTCAACACCACCACTATCGCCGTCACCATCAAATTCGCAATTGCCAGCGGCAGCAAAAACTTCCACCCGAATGCCATCAGCTGGTCATACCGAAAGCGCGGCAACGTCCCGCGTACCCAGATATAAATAAACAGAAAAACGAAAACCCGCAGCACAAACCAGACCAGCGGCAATAGTTGCTGCAACCAACTCGGCCCGAACAGCGGTCCACCCCATCCGCCCAGGAACAGCAGCGACGCCAGGCACGCAACGGTGATCATGTTGGCGTACTCCGCCATAAAGAACATGGCAAATTTCATCGCGCTGTACTCGGTGTGGTAGCCGGCCACCAGTTCGGTTTCAGCTTCCGGCAGATCGAATGGAATGCGGTTCGTCTCGGCATACGCAGCCGTCAGATAAATAAAGAACGCCACAATTTGCCCGCCGCGAAAGATGAACCAGTTGGGAATGAATCCCCAGAAGTGCCCGGCCTGGGCCTCGACGATCCCCCGCAAGCTGAAGGTCCCAGCCAGAATCAAGACGCCGACCAGCGATAGACCCAGAGCAATCTCGTAACTGACCATCTGCGCGCTCGCACGCAGTCCGCCTAGCAGTGAATATTTGCTGTTCGAAGACCAACCCGAAAGCGCCACGCCATAGACGCCGAGCGAAGTAATACCCAGCACCACCAGCAATCCGATATTCACGTCCGTGATCTGGAACGGAGTATGAAAATTTCCTACGTTCAGCCAATTACCGAACGGGATCACCGCAATCGACGTGACCGCAAAAATGACCGCGATCATTGGCGCCGCAATATACAACGGCTTAAACACATGTGGCGGCGTCAGATCTTCTTTGAATAAAAATTTCACGCCATCGGCAGCGGGTTGCAACAGTCCGAACGGACCGACGCGCGTAGGTCCCCAACGGTTTTGCATATGCCCGACCACCTTGCGTTCCAGCCACACGGTGTAGGCCACCGCGGTCAAGAGAACAAACAAGACCAGCGCAGTCTTGATCACAGAAACGATGATGAAGGTGGTGATATTCAAGTTCTCAATCCAGGTGGCTCTTGTCAGTTCTCACACAAATGGTGCGTCTGAGGCTAAAGACTTTCCATGTTTCTTGGAATTACTACTGACCACTGATTACTAGTGACTGAACACTGTTTCAATCTGCCGAAACCTCTTCCGCCGGCTCAGGATCTTTATTTTCAATTACGGAATTCAGCGCCCGGGAATACCTCCCCAGAGTTCCGGAAGTGAAAAGATTATTTTTCGCGGGCACAATCAGTTCCGGACTCTGCACGCTGCCCGAACCCATTGCCGCAATCGAAGTATGCTGATCGTTCCCCGCCATCAATTCGAGCCGCGAAACGTCGTATCCCGGCACCAGTCGCTGGATCTCGTCCAAAATGGCCATTGGATCGAACGGGCTTACCTTCGGTTCTAGCCCGTTCGCCTCGAGCCAAACGCTGTGCTGGTCGGCCTCGCCGGATTGCGCCCCACGCGACTGGCCCATATCGGCGTGAACTCCGTGGCCAAACGGCACAAGCTTGTGAACATCGAACCCCATCGCGTCCGCGATGCGAACGATCATCTCAAAATCCGGCTTAGTGGTAGTGACATCGCCGGCCTTTTTCAGGATCTGAATGTCTCCGCAGGTGTTGGTAAACGTTCCTGCCTTCTCGTAGGCGTTCGCTGCTGGCAAGACTACCTCTGCCAGAGCAGCGGTCTCGGTCAGAAACATGTCTTGCACCACTAAAAAGGTATTGTTCAAACCGGAATGAAGAATGTTGAGCCTTCCAACTGGGTTCGCGCCGATGACGTATAAGGCCTTCAGTTGGCCAGTTTTCGCAGCCTCGAACATTTGGGGAATGTTCATTCCGGGAGCTTCTGGCAAAGTCTTCCACTCCTGGTGGAGCTTGGCCGCGCTCGAAATCGGCGAGTACCCCGGAAGCAGATCGGGATACAAACCCATGTCAGCCGCGCCGCGTGAGTTAGCATAATCGCCCAGGCAGACCAGTTTGGCCCCAGGCACGCTCGCCGCAAATTTCGCAAGTGCCTGTATCCCTTGGCCGAAAATCTCTGAACCAAAAATAATTACGAGACCTTGCTCTGCGCGAAGTTTCTCGCGTAACGTGTTCCAGCCCTCACGAGCGACATTGGAACCGCGGGACTCATCTCCACCAAGAAAAGTCGTGAAGTCTATTTCCGACGGCACTTGCGTGAAGCTGGTCGCCTGTCTCCGCAGCTTGATCGGCCGGCTATTTACGATATAGAGCCTTGCATTGTGCAGCCGCACATTATTCCGGATCTGCCAGGCCAGCAGCGGGTGTTCATCTGTCGGATCATTCCCAATTAGCAAAATGGCAGGCGCGTTATATACATCGCGCATAGTCGCGGTGGCATTCGACTTCCCATGAATGGCAGCGACAAAAGCAGGGAAGTCAGCCGTGCGATGATGGTCAATGTTGTTCGTGCCCAATAACAGCCGCGCGAACTTTTGCAGTAGATAATTTTCTTCGTTAGTCGTGCGCGTCGAGCCGATCACTCCAATTGCCCGTCCGCCTTCTCGATCCACAATGCTCTTGAATCGTTTTCCAATGACCTCGAATGCCTCTTCCCACGTCGCGGGAACTAGACGTCCACCCCTGCGGACGAGGGGTTGTGTCAAGCGGTCTTCGTTGTTGCAAAAATCGAACCCGTACCGCCCTTTAATACAAAGGAAATCACCATTGATCCCGCTTTTGTCGCGGTTATCTCCGCGCACGATCTCCATCCCCGTTTCTGCCCGGCGTACCCCAAGTGTCGTCTTACATCCATCAGCACAGTGCGTGCAAGTCGTGCCAACGTGCTTCATTTCCCAAGGCCGGGTTTTGTACCGATATGCGCCGGAAGTTAGCGCTCCCACCGGGCAGATGTCGATGCACATGCCGCACTCTTCGCACTCCAGGTGGTCTTTTTGATTAGGGACGATCGTTGAAACCGCGCCACGGTTGTCGACGCCCAGAGCCCAAACGTCCATGCCTTCGCCACAGACCCGTACGCAGCGATAGCACAAAATGCAGCGCGGACGGTCGAAGTAAACCACCGGCGACCATTGTTGTTCGTCACGATGCTGCTTGAGTTCGATAAACTTCGACTCGGCAGCACCGTAAGAGAACGTCATGTCCTGCAGTTCGCACTCGCCGCCCGCATCGCACACCGGACAATCCAATGGATGATTGCCTAGCAGCATTTCCACCATGCTTTTGCGGGCCTGACGAATCTCGTCACTATCGGTGACCACTACCATGCCCTCGGCGATTCCCGTTGTGCAGGCGGTCTGTAACTTCGGCATCTTCTCAACTCGCACCAGGCACATGCGGCAGGCGCCCTGCAGCGAAAGGTTTGGGTAATAGCAAAACGATGGCACTTCAATGCCGGTATTCTTGCAGGCCTCGATCAGCAGAGTGCCCGCAGGCGCAGATACGGGCTTGCCGTCCACCGTAAGGTTTACGAGCTTAGGAGAGTCAGCCATTATGCAAACACCGGCAGTCTTTCCACCGCGCCCTTTTTCTCGAACGGACACGGCCTGCCTTCCAAGTGATCCTCAAATTCTTTTCTGAATTTTTTCACGATTGAGATTGTCGGTAACGCCGCTGCGTCACCGAGAGGACAAAACGTCCGACCCAACATGTTCTCGGACAAGTACTGGATATTATCAATGTCCTTCCGAATGCCGCCGCCACTGTGAAATCGAGTCAGCGTCTTCATAAGCCAATCGGTGCCTTCGCGGCAAGGTATGCACCATCCGCAGCTTTCATGTTGATAAAACTTCATAATCCGCAGAGCGAATTTGACCATGCAAGTTGAGTCATCGACCATCACGACTCCGCCTGAACCAAGCATGCTGCCTGCTTTCATCAGGGTGTCAAAGTCCATGGGCAGATCGATTTCTTCAGACGTGAGCAACGGACAGCTCGATCCACCCGGCACTACCGCCTTCAGCTTGCGCCCATTAGGAATCCCGCCGCCCACCTCATAAATCATCTTCTTGAGGTTGTAACCCATCGGCAATTCGTATACGCCGGGCTTGTTGACGTGGCCGCTAAGACAGAAGAGTCGCGTTCCACCATTCTTCGGGGTCCCCAGATTTGCGAACCATTCCGCCCCGCCCAAAATAATTGGCGGCACGCTGGCGAGGGTCTCTGCGTTATTAATGACCGTCGGCCCACCCCACAGTCCGACTACGGCAGGGAACGGCGGTCGAATACGCGGAACTCCGCGCTTACCTTCCAGCGACTCCATCAGCGCCGACTCTTCGCCGACCTCGTAAGCGCCTGCCCCGCCATGCCAATACACTTCAAAGTCCCGCCCACTGCCGAAAATATTTTTGCCCAGAAATCCCTTGGCATATGCGTCGGCAATCGCCTTCTGCATGATCTCAAGGAGATATCGGTACTCGCCGCGAATATAGATATATCCCGAACTGGCGCCAACCGCGAGCCCGGCGATGATCACGCCTTCGATGACCGAGTGCGGGTCCTCTTCAAAGATCAGACGGTCTTTGCATGTTCCGGGTTCGCTCTCATCGCCGTTGCACAAAATATATTTCGGTTTTGCGGATTGCTTAGGAACAAATGACCATTTGAGGCCAGTATTGAATCCCGCACCGCCACGTCCGCGCAATCCCGAGTTCTTGACCTCGTTGATGATTGCATCCGGCTGCATGCCGAGCGCTTTACGCACGGCCTTGTAACCGTCGAGCTCGAGATACCGGTCAATGTTCGTGGCGCCTTTTCCAAAGCGCTTCGCAACGACGCGAACCTCATCGGGATGGGAAACCAACTCGGCCATTGAATTCAGAATTTAGAAGTAAGAATGCAGAAGTAACGACGGTTTATATTCTGCATTCTGATTTCTAACTTCTGACTTCCTACTGCACCTTCGTTCTATATTCGTCCAAAATCCTGTCCATCTTTTCGGCCGTCAGATTCTCATGAAAATCGTAGTTGACCTGCGCTGCCGGCGCCCAACTGCATGCGCCAATGCACTCAACTTCCTCGAATGAGAACAGACCGTCGGGAGTAGTGCCTTTGTGTGCAATGCCCAGTTTCTTTTCGCAGTGCTCGATCAGCTCGTCAGCCCCGCGCAACAAACAGGATATATTCCTGCAGACCTGAACATTAAACTTGCCGCGCGGTTTTGTAGTCAGCATCGAGTAATAGCTGATCACATTCCGCACATCGAGCTCCGTCAAGTCCAGGCGCCCGGCGATTTCAGTAATTACCTCGTCCGAGAGGAATCCCGCCTCGTCTTGCGCATAAAGAAGTGTCGGCACAAGCACCGAACGCTTCGTCGGATAATGTGTCAGCATCTCCGTGAACCGTGCTTCGAATTGGTCCGAGAACCTCATTTGAATGCGAATGACTTGGCGTTCTCGTTTCTGACTCTGCGTCCTCTGCGGTTAAGATCTTTAAGCTTTAAACGCAGAGAACGCCCTGATCCGAAAAGACCGCCGACAACTACCTATCTATTTCCCCTAAAACAATATCAATACTTCCGATTGCCGCCACTACATCCGCCAGCAGCCGGCCTTCGCACATCTTGGGTAGCGTCTGCATATTCGCCAGGCATGCCGAGCGCATGTGCACGCGATATGGCTTCGCCGAGCCGTCGCTGACCACGTAATATCCCATTTCGCCACGCGGAGATTCGACAGCCTGATAAACCTCGCCTTCAGGAACTGCAAAGCCCTCGGTCACGATCTTGAAGTGGTAGATGAGCGCTTCCATCTCCGTCTTCATTTTCTCGCGATCGGGCAGCACGACTTTCGGCGCGTTCGCCTTGACCGGGCCGGATGGCATTCCGTCAAGCGCCTGCTTCACGATTCCAATCGACTCGCGCAATTCCGCTACCCGGCACATATATCGCGCAAACACGTCGCCATCTTGCCTGACAGGCACCTTAAATTTGAAATTCTCATACCCCGAGTAGGGCATGTCGCGGCGCAGGTCAAAATCCACGCCGCTGCCGCGCAGAGTTGGTCCGCTGGCGCCGAGAGCCAGTGCGTCTTCCGCAGAAATGGTTGCGACCCCTTTGGTCCGCATCACCCAGATGGGATTGCCGGTAAGCAGGCCTTCATACTCATCCACTTTTGAAGGGAAAGCGTCTGCAAATTTACGCACCCGATCGAAAAAGTCCAGTGGCGGCTCGAGTGCAACCCCGCCAATGCGGAAGTACGAGGTCATCATCCTCTGTCCGCTGACTGCCTCGAACAGCCGCAGAACGTCTTCGCGCTCGCGGAAGCAGTAGAGGAACACCGTCATCGCGCCGATGTCCATCGCGTGCGTGCCCAGCCACACCAGGTGCGAGTTGATGCGCGTCAGTTCGTTTAGCATCACCCGCAGCCACTGCGCCTTCGGCGGGATCTCGAGCCCAAGCAGTTTCTCAACTGCCAGCGCGTAACACAGGTTATTTGTCATCGGGCACAAATAATCGATGCGATCGGTGAGCGGTACAACCTGGTGATAAAACTTCGCCTCGCAAGTCTTCTCGATGCCGGTGTGCAGAAATCCGATGTCAGGCATCATGCGGACCACAGTCTCGCCATCGATCTCGAGCAGTAAGCGCAACACGCCATGTGTAGACGGGTGCTGCGGCCCCATGTTCAGGATCATGGTCTTGTCCTGACCGGGTTCTAGCGCGGGCGTGGGAGTGAGGTGGGCCATGAATAAATTTTGTACTGGGAAATTGGTAATTACGTAAATTGAAAACCACTGATCAATCACGGCACTAAATTACCAAATCACTCGATTTCCCGATTCTATCGATAGCCCTCCACCGGATAATCTTTCCTCAGCGGATGACCTTCCCAGTTTTCCGGCATCAGGATGCGGCGCAAATAAGGATGGCCATTGAAACGAATTCCGAACAGATCGAAAATTTCGCGCTCAAAATAATTAGCGCCCGGCCAGACCGAAGTGATCGAATCCAGCGCCGGAGTCTCTCCGCTCAGCTTTACTTTCAGCCGTACCCGTTCTTTATTAGGGATCGACAGCAGGTGATAGATCACCTCGAACCGAGGCTCTGATGGATGCCAGTCTACGCAAGTGATGTCAGAAAGGTAGTTAAAAGGGCAGGTTGGATCGTCTCGCAATAGCGCACTGGCTTGGCGAATGGCCGAGCGCTCCACGTAAATCGTCATCTCATCGCGATCGAACTTCACGCCCTCGACAGCCCGTGGATTCCAGCCTGCAACCCGCGCCACTGCCGGATGTCCTTTCAACTGCTCGATGTCGGTCACGGCAGGAGCAAGCGCCATTAGGTCTCACTCCTTCGGGCGCCAACCCCGACCAACTCTTGCTCGCGTCCCTGCGACGAGGCACCACCGCTGGTCACGCGCGTGATTCTCGCAGCCTGCGGCGAAGAAATTGTCAGACCCCAATCCAGCGCGCCCTTTTTCCAGATGTACCAAAAGCCCACCAGCACAATGCCTATGTAGACGAACATTTCAGAAAGTCCGAACAGGCCCTGCCCCATCTTTTTCAGGTCTTTAAGGATGATCGCCCACGGATAGAGGAATACCGCTTCTACGTCGAACAAGATGAAGAGCATCGCAACCATGTAGAACTTGACTGAGAACCGTTGCCGGGCGTCGCCAATTGGCGTCATGCCGCATTCATAAGGAGACATTTTTGCCCGAGTCGGCCTTCGGTAGCCAATCAGCCACGAAAGAGTCACCAGTGCGCTGGCCAAAGCGCCTGCCAAAATGAAATGAATCAGAAGCGGCAGGTAACGGGCAAAATAGTTGTCGGGCATAGGAGAGCTGGATAAATTTTGCAGAACAACTAAACGTTCTAGATTAGAGTTCAGGCGAATTAGTGTCAAGCGACGGAGCGGGTTACAGCCGACTCAAATACTCCACGATTTCCGGTTGCCCCCAATTTACTTCGCCGATGAATTTACGCTGAATGACGCCACTACGATCGATGATGTAAGTCTCCGGAACTTTGAACGTGCCATAGCTTGATGAGACCGGAGCAATGACGCCGGTAGGCGTCTTTTGGCCCGACTCGCGGACCGTAAGCAAATCAATATCGTGCTGCTTCAAAAATTTATGATAGTCCTCGGCGTCATCATCCACGCTGACCGCCAGTATAGTTAGGTCCCTGGCTTGAAATCTTTTCTGTAGATGTTCGAGCGAAGGCATCTCGTCAACGCAAGGCGGGCACCATGTCGCCCAAAAATTCAGCACCACGATCTTCCCTCGCAACTGGCTCAGCGTAACGCTTCGGTCGGCATCTTTAATCGTGAAATCAGGCGCGATCGTGCCGATGCTGGACGGTTTGGAACGTCCATAACAGCCGGTCAGGATGAACAAGCAGACAAGAACGAGAGCGCAGCGCACGCAGATATAATAAACGCTGGGCCCTATCGCGACTGCTCGTATTACATCACGCCCCTTTAGCGTGCTGTCATTCCGAATGGTTTAGCCATGAGGAATCTGCTGTTTTTGTCTGAAATGCAGTCGGTCGGAGATGAATCCGTT
>QHZX01000064.1:9315-17974 GCA_003224835.1 Acidobacteriota bacterium
CGCAAACCGGAATTGCATTCGAAATTACTGTTCTGGATGACGCCTCCACTGACCGTACGGCCGAAATTGCGCGATCATTTGCGAGGCGGGATGCCGACGCGGGTCTTGATGCCACCCGGAACAAAGCAACCGGAAATCCGATAATCGGGAAGGGGACGACTTCCAGCCGTGTCCTTCCCGCCCTATATCCTGCTGATGTCGAACGCCCTTCCACGAAGCACGTCGGGGCAAGCAGCCTCCATCCTGACGTTCACGTCATCTCTGCACCGCTCCTCGCCGAGAACTGGACAGGCAAGAACAACGCCATGTCCGCAGGCGCGAAGATCGCGAAAGGGAAGTGGCTGCTATTCACAGATGCTGACACCATGCACAAAACCGGGTCGCTGGCCCGCGCCGTTGCGGAAGCCGAGCAGCACGGAGCGGCGCTGCTTTCGTATTCTCCCGAGCAGGAGGTGCGCACCCTTTGGGAAAGAGCAGTCATGCCGGTGATCTTCGCCGAGCTGGCGTCCACGTATCCTCCAGGAAAGGTAAACGATCCCGCTTGCCCCATCGCCGCCGCCAACGGACAATATCTGCTGATCTCGCGCGAGGCCTATGACGCCGTTGGTGGGCACGAGCCGATTGCCAATAACCTGTTAGAGGATGTCGCCATGGCCCGTCTCGTGAAGGCGTCGGGCCGCAAAATCTTCTTCCGCTACGGCGGCGACGCCGTCCGCACCCGTATGTACCGAAGTTGGGCACAGATGAAAGAAGGCTGGACGAAGAACCTGGCGATATTGTTTCCGAAAGCGCGGGCGTTAGCGTTTTTCAGAGGAACGGAGTTCGTTTTGATTTTCGGGAATGTGGTCGCTGCCATCCTAACTGCGCTGCTCAGGCGCTCTGATATTGCGTGGTTAGCTGGGTCGCTGGGATGCCTCCCTATTGCATCTTTTTGGCTGCGGATCCGCCGCGCACATTTTTCGTTGGCTTCGAATCTGCTCGCTCTCGGAGGTCTGGGGATCTTCTCGTATTTATTGTTCCGTTCTGCCACGTTGCACCGAAATCATGCGGTGACCTGGAAAGGCAGAAGATACGGGGGCATTGAGGAGAACACGATGGCGGATGAATGCCCTCAATCTAGCTCCGCAGGAGCGAGATGAGATAGCCCGGCGCATAAGTGCCGGGTGCGCAGCCTGCTGTTCCATGACGCTGATAATTCTGATAAGAAGCTCAATCCGAGATCGTCCATTGAAGCTTTTCTATTCGATCTCGGATTTGCTCCTTCCAAAGATTGATTTCAAGACTCCACTCGTCGGGACAAAAGCGAATCGCTTGCACCTTCTCAGCTGCTTTGCGTATGTGGTTTTGCCAGACCCGGACAAACCCCAGACCATGATGAGTGTCGGCCTGCTATGGCATTTGCCTGTCATTTGGAGCGCTTTCAGAGCTGAAGCCCCGTCCGTCAGCTCGGCTCTCGTTACAATGGAAGGTTAGCATCAAGAAAGGAACCGAGTTCGCCCTTGCTCTACCTCACTCGCAAAGCTGAATTCGCCGCATCGCACTACTACCACAATCCGGAGCTTTCTCCTGAGGAGAACCGGCGCATGTTCGGCAAGTGCAATAACCCCAACGGACACGGGCACAATTACGTGCTCGAAGTCACCGTAAAAGGCGAGGTGGATGCGCGCTCCGGTTTCGTGGTCGACCTTAAGCAACTCAAGGAAACCATGAACCGTGAAGTGCTGGACGCTATGGACCACCGCTTCTTGAATAAAGAAGTCCCGGAATTTGCCACCCGCATTCCCACCACAGAGAACCTGGCCATCGCGATCTGGCAGCGCCTCGCGCCAAAACTGACCAAAGCCAAACTGCACCGCGTGCGCGTGTACGAGAACCATGATCTGTTTGTGGATTTTTACGGAGAGGAGTAAACGAGATTGAATCGTTGGATCATTGAATGATGAGAAACAAATTGCAAAGATGTGGTGTTTGTCTCTGCGATCTTTGGGATATTTTCTCCGCGATCTCTGCGGTTAAAAGCTTCCGTCAGAGCTCTTAACCGCAGAGTGAGCCGAGATGGTAGAGCACGCAGAGCATCCATGCATTAGATGTTTTTTCAAAAGTCATTCCCTGATGATTCAATCGTCGCATGAAAGCCCACTTATCCCGTCGCTACCGCTTCTCGGCCTCGCACCGGCTGCACAGCGAGCAGATGTCCGATGCTGAAAATCGTGCAACTTACGGCAAGTGCAACAACCCGCACGGCCACGGGCACAATTACGTTCTGGAAGTCACGGTTGGCGGACCAGTAGACAAAAATGGCATGGTCTGCAATCTGAGCGACCTCGACGCTTGCGTGCACCGCCAAGTTGTAACCAAATTCGACCTCGAAAATCTAAATATGCGAGAGGAGTTCACAGATACAGTGCCCACAACCGAGAACCTCTGCACTGTCATCTTTGACCTTTTGAATCAGGATATTTTGAAGCGGAAGTTCACTCAGGCACATCTGGAAAGGGTGCGGCTGGAAGAAACGATGATGAATGCATTCGAATTTAGTAATTATGAAATTCGTTGATTAGGTAAGCTGGACTTCACCACAGACGCACACAATGGGTTTTCAATTACCAAATTACCCAATTACACGATGACCTATGGCACCGCGCGTTGAAACTCCAACCCTGACCCACGCCACCTTCGAAGATCTGGTGCGAGAGATACTCGTTCGTCTGGGCGAGGATCCCCAGCGCGAAGGCCTGGTGCAGACTCCTAAGCGAGTGCAGAAAGCCTTCGAGTTCCTCACTCGCGGCTATGACCAAGATCCCGAGGTCATGTTAAAAAAGGCGCTCTTCACCGTTACTTACGACGAGATGGTCATCGTGAAGGACGTCGAAATGTTCAGCCTCTGCGAGCACCACATGTTGCCATTTTTCGGCAAAGTGCATGTGGCCTATATTCCCAACGGAAAAGTAATCGGGTTGAGCAAGATTCCTCGTCTGATTGAAATATTTTCGCGGCGCCTGCAAATCCAGGAGCGCCTCACCACTCAGATTGCCGAGAGCATTCAAAAAGTCATCCAGCCGCAAGGCGTTGGAGTCGTGATCGAGGCCCGCCATCTTTGCATGATGATGCGAGGGGTTGAAAAGCAGCACTCCGCCGCGGTTACTTCATCTATGCTTGGCTGCTTCCGCGACGAGCAGGAAACCCGCACCGAATTTCTGTCCCTCATCCGGCAGCGTCCAAACGGAATCTGATCGAGATTTCAGATTGAAGATTTTAGATGTGAGATGGCGCCCCAGTGCTCTCAATCATTGTTATCCGATTCACAATCTGAAATCTGAGATCGATAATCTGAGTCTGAATTCGTAGACTCCTTGTCCCACAAAGGACGCGTGCGGCTTCTCGCGTTACTCAAATCACTCAACGGTAAAAATTCAGCTTGCGTTGTGGCGATTCCTGGAGTACCTTCTTCGCAACTTGGTGCCTCGCGTGCGTTTAGGGCTCCCTGGGGCGAATATGCGGCTCCGACTTGCGGTACTCGTGGGTTTCTTCGCGTTCACATTATCTTCCGTCCCGCTGTTGTCACAAACCTTGCAGGTCACTTCCGACCCTTCGCTCAACGAATCTCCTCCGACTATTGTGCCGAGGTCCTATCACGACCACAGCATTCGTGATATTGAGGCCATTGGTACCCGGAACATCGGATGCGATCGTGGCATCGGCAATTGGTACAGCCTGGAACACCAGATTGCCATGGGCAAGCAGTACTCCGATCAGGTCGAGGCCACGTCGAAGCTGGTCAAAGACCCTGAAATACAAAACTACATCAATGCGCTCGGGCAGAATCTGGTTCGCAATTCTGATTCGCTGGTCCCATTCACCATCAAAGTCATTGAATCGGACGACATCAACGCCTTCGCGCTTCCGGGTGGCTTTTTTTACGTGGATTCCGGACTGATTCTCGCCGCTGAAAACGAGGCTGAGCTTGCCGGCGTGATGGCCCATGAGATCGCGCATGTTGCCGCATGCCACGTCGCCCGGCAGAACACTCGCGGAAAGATGATGAACATGGCCTCTATTCCGCTTATGATGCTCGGCGGTCCTATCGGTTACGCCGGCTACGAAGCACTCACCATCGCCACGCCTCTCACCTATTTCAAGTTCTCCCGGCATTTCGAGTCGGAGGCGGATTTCCTCGGAATTCAATACATGTACAAGGCAGGCTACGATCCCCAGGCGCTGACCGCTTTTTTCGAAAAAATCAAGAGTCTAGAGAGAACCAAAGAAAGCAAGGTGGTTAAAGCATTCCGGACCCATCCCCAGACACCTGAGCGGATCGAGAAGACTCAAGCTGAAATCAACACTCTTTTGCCACCGCAGCTTCAATATAAAGTGGACACATCGGAATTTGAGGATACAAAGTCGCGGTTGGAAAGTTTGGAAAACCATGGGCGACTGCGATTCGAAAACGCAACCCGTCCAACCTTGCGAAAACGAGAGCCTATGGATGTAGGGCCGAACTGATCTCTTCCGGGCCGATGCAACGCCTTCGGCCCGAAACTCCGGATCACGCAAACTTTCCTGCAGCCAGGTCTTTCACCAGTGTGCGGTCGGCTTCGAGAAAATCGTAAGAAGGCAATTCTTCCGGCTTTGCCCACCGGACCTCCTTGAAAATCCGGTTCTCGATCTCGCCTGAGTATTCGCGAACATCATAAAATCGAAGTTCCACGGCACTGCCGCTTGGATATTGATGGCGGAAGCGGGCCACCTCATCCCCGACCACAGCTTCGATTCCCAGTTCCTCTTCCAGTTCGCGTCGCATTGCGTCTCGCGGCTGTTCGCCCTGTTCAATTTTCCCGCCCGGAAACTCCCACTTCAGCGGCATCGTCTGATGTTTGGTGCGCTGACAGATCAGCACAGTTCCGCCTTGCCAGATCAGCCCTGCCACAACCCTCTTCATAGAACATCACCGGCAAGCTGGTAATTGTGCAATTCTGGAATTGCGGAAATTGGAAGAGGAGTGTGCTTCAGCGTTTGTCCTTGATCGCCACTGTGCACTGAACTAGATGGTTCAAATTTCCCGATTACCAAATAACTTTACTCCATGCCCTGGTTGATACATCGTAGTCCGTTCACTTGTGGAAAGCACTCCGGGTGAATGGCAGCAGCCAGCGCACGAAGCCCGTACACAAGAGTTGGCGCAGGCGTGTTCAGATATTCATCGCGAACGCAATAGACCCGATGACTCTTCACGGCTGCCGTTTGGTCCCACGTGCGACGCTGGATGAGTTTCTCAAGCGGCACTCGATCACCCGCTCCGCACCATGCCGCAATGATTACATCCGGGTTTCTGGCGGCGACATCGGCGAACGAAATCTGTGTGCCGGGCGTTCCGATGAATTCTCCACCAGCAGCTTCCACGAGTTCTGCTACCCATGCTTGCGAACTGATCAGCGGCTTGCCCCATTCTTCGCAAAACACTCGCAGCCTCGGCTGGCCAACAGTGCGCGAGCGCACTGAGTCGATTTCTTGCTGCATTCGCTGAATGACCTGTGCACCTTCTTCTGACGCATCCATAATTCCGGTAATGATCGCGATATCGGCATAAATGTCGGCCAGCGATTTTGGCGCGAGCCCCAGGAAACGCGCTCCACACTTCATAATCTCTGCAATCGCCTTCTCTTGATAAGGTACCGACGCGATCACCAGGTCCGGCCTGAGCTGCGATATTTGTGCGGCCTGCGCCGTCCATGAGTCCGCGACAATTGCAATCTCCGTCCGATTGATCTCAGGACACACATCCAGGCAATATTTCGTGCATGCGACCAATGATGAAAGTCTCCCCAAATCGCGAAGAATCACCGTGGCGCTAGGCTGTAATGAAACCACGCGCTGGGGCGTGTAATCCACGGGATGAGTATCGCAGAACTGAAAAGTAAGAATGCAGAAGTAAGAAGTCGGAATGCAGAAGTAGAATCATCAACCAGAAGGGCACGAAGGTGCACGGAGGAAAATCATCATGGGCGTTACTCCTTCATTCTGAATTCCCGCTTTTACTTCTGCATTCTTGCCTCAGCATTCTGACTTCTGATTTCGCTAATATGGTCTGGTGTACTCACACCAGGTCCTTGATCATTTCGAGCACCCTCGCAATCCCGGCACTGTTAGCTCGCCCGACGCTGTGGCGCAACTCGAGAATCCCGTCTGTGGAGACATTCTGAAATTAACTGCGCGAATCTCTCAGGGCCGCTTTACCGAAATTAAATTTCTGGCCAAAGGTTGCGTCCCGGCAATGGCATGTGCATCGGCCCTGGCCGAATTCCTGGAAGGCAAGACTTTTGCCGAAGCCTCTGCGCTCAAGAGGGAAGAATTGGTTGGCAAGTTAGGCGGCTTGCCCGAAGCTTCCACTCACGCCAGCCATCTCGCAATGGATGCGCTCACTGCTCTAGTACGAAGCGCCGCAAAGTAAACTGCCCGTCGCTACTGAATTTAGCTGTCCGCAAATTCGCCGCATCATCGCCTCGCAATGCTAAAATCACGCGCCGGACCTTTCCGGCCTGGAGCACTCGCATGTACTTGCGAATCACAATGGCGCTTTTATTCCTGCTTTCGAGCATCCAGTTCTTTGCGCAAACTCCCACTGCGCGTTGGAATGACGCCAAAGCCAACGAGTGGTACCAGCACCAGCCGTGGATTGTGGGCAGCAATTACCTTCCCGCCAGCGCGATAAACGAGCTTGAGATGTGGCAGGCCGACACCTTCGATCCGGTACAGATCGACAAGGAATTCGGTTGGGCGGAATCTCTGGGCATGAACACCATGCGCGTGTTCTTGCACGATCTGGTTTGGCAGCAGGACTCAGCCGGCTTGAGAAAGCGAATCGACCAATTCCTTGAGATCGCTTCCCGCCACCACATCCGCCCTATTCTCGTTTTGTTTGATTCCTGCTGGGACCCTTATCCGAAGCTTGGTCCTCAGCATCCCCCGATTCCGGGTGTGCATAATTCCGGATGGGTGCAGAGTCCGGGCGCTCTCGCTTTGAAAGATCCGGCGCAAGAACCCAGGTTGCGTGCTTACGTCGAGGGAGTGGTCGGGGCGTTTGCGAATGACCCGCGCGTGCTCGCTTGGGACGTATGGAACGAACCATCAAACACCAATGGTGGTGCTTACGGTCGAGTGGAACTTCCGGATAAAAAGCAACGTGTTCTGGACTTGCTGCCCAAGGTCTTTGAATGGGCAAGAGCAGCCCACCCATCCCAGCCGCTCACCAGCGGTCTATGGGAAGGCGATTGGTCAGCTCCCGAAAAACTCGATCCCATCGCGCGCGTGCAGTTCGAGCACTCCGACGTGATCTCATTCCACAACTACAATTGGCCAGAAGATTTTGAGCAGCATGTCGTTTTGTTAGAGAAATATCACCGTCCGATTATTTGCACCGAATACATGGCGCGATCGGTCGGCAGCACCTTCGACACGATATTGCCCATCGCTAAACAACACCACGTGGCGGCAATCAATTGGGGCTTTGTTGCCGGGAAATCGCAGACATATTTTCCATGGGATTCTTGGGAAAAGCCGTATGTCTTGCAGCCCCCACCGGTATGGTTCCACGACGTCTTTCGTCCCGATGGCCAGCCTTATCGCGAACGCGAGGCGCAGATCATTCGGGAAGCCACCGGTGCTTCGAACTCACGCTAGAGTTGATTATCCTGTTCGGTAATCAACCCAGCCACCGCGGGTTTTGATAAGTCCCGTCGAAGTTGTGCGTGGTCTTGTACTGCTCGTACTCGCCCTTTGCTGCCGCAGAAGCAGTCTTTGCCAGCAAACTGGCGACCTCCTCTTTGGCTAAGGGCTTGAACGTACGGGCGGCGTCAAGCGCCTGCTGCAGAATCTTCATCGAATCGCACCCCGTGATCACGACACTGGTCGGCAGGTTCATTGCATAGTGCAGGCATTCCACCGGAGAAGCGGTCTTGCTCTGCAAAATTATTTGGTCGCCCATCGGCTTCATCCCGAGTACACCGATCTGATGTTTCACCAGAATCGGCAAAGTTTTCTTTTCGAAGCTGTCGTAATGCGCGTCCATCACATTAAGGGGCATCTGGACTGAATCAAAAGTGAACTTTTGTGCGAACGCGGTCTCCAGCATCCGGTTGTGAATCCCCGGACTTTTGTGCCCTGTAAATCCGATGTAACGGACCTTACCTTTTTTCTTAGCCTCCAGCACCGCTTCCATTCCGCCACCCGCGGCAAAGATTCGCTCCGGGTCATTGTCACGGATCACCTCATGGAATTGAAGGAGATCGATATGATCGGTCTGCAGCCGCTTCAGTGATTCATCTATTTGCTGCGCTGCCGCCGCTTTTGTTCGTCCATCAATCTTTGTCATGAGAAATGCCTTCTGCCGATACCCATCTCGCAGTGCTTTACCCATGCGCTCTTCGCTCACGCCATTGTTGTAATCCCAGCAGTTGTCGAGGAAATTCACGCCATTATCGATTGCGGTGCGGACGATGCGAGTCGCTTCCTGCTCCTCCACCGATGGAGCGCCCAAGTGATATCCGCCTATTCCAATGATCGAAACCTTCTCACCCGTCCGTCCCAGCGTGCGGCGTGGTACAGGCTGATCTGAAGCGCGCGATAATTGTGGATTTAACGAAGCGGCGAAACTCGCCACTGC
>QHZX01000065.1:0-2301 GCA_003224835.1 Acidobacteriota bacterium
AGGGGTCATCTGGGGTCGGTTTAGTTTTGTCCCAAGCGAATAGCAGCCGACCAAGGTGCCTGATCTACTAGAACTATAATTTCTCGGTCTAGAGCGAGTGGGCGAATGGCGCAACTTCACACGACAGGGTTGACCGCTCACGGCCAAAATCGTAGTGACTTCGGGCACGTGGGCTTCCCGCCCGATCCTCTACAATCTATTGGTCCAAAAAAACGGAGTTCCGGGACATGTCCAAGTTCGCTGACGTTTTTTTCTCGACAACTTGGAAGGTGCTGCTGCCAGTCGTAACTTGCAGTGCGGGTTCTTCGATTCGGCGAACATGACATATATTATCGAAAGTGCTTTGCTGTATTTTACTGCATTCTTAATTGGATGTATCGTAAACAAGAGGCTGGCAAGCCGTTCCGCATGTTGGATGTTTGTTCCCGGCCTACTTTGGCTCCTATATGGCGTATGGGATGAATATGGTATTTACGCTACGAACCCATGGTACCCCCTTCACGAGGGTAGCTTTACTCATCTCGTTTGGCATAAGTTCTTTGCAAATACAAGCGAGCGTGATAGCCCATTGATCGCACTCTTATTCACGTACCCAGCCTTGAGTTTTGTCGCTTTTTCGGTTGGAGCCACAATTGGCCTTCGTCTTAGTAGGCGACGCGACCAGAAGACACCGTCACCGGTAAACAGTGACTGACTTGCGAAGAGCAGCTATTCAGAACGATTTGCTCTTCTCGTCCCCAATACTTCTCCATTTCGTATTCTTCTCCTAGTTCTGCCGACCGCATCTGCGCGATATCTCAACATTAACTAGTTGATTACTAAGAGTGCGTCACTGTGATAGCTCCATCTCCTATCCCGTCAAACGGGGCAGGGGCAGTACATTAATAAAGAGCCTTCCTTCAGCCACTGTCCCAGTCCTCCACTCGGTCGCGCAGCAAACTGAGCTTCTTTAGCATTGAGGAACTTCTACGCGATGAGCCCCAACTGGCTTGATCAGGCGTTATCACTCAAAACTCGGATTTAGGGTAAATGACTGTAATCGCGATTTTAGCGAGAGTCTCATTTTAGTAATTCCAGTTTCAAAACCGCCATCGTACAATGAACTGCTTAGATTGCCCCCTTGAGGCGCAGTAATGACTACGGCCCGCTTCTTCTTCTTCGTATTTTTGGCATTCCAACTGGACGCGGCGGTCCCGATGTACGCGTCAAACAATTCCGGCCAGAATTGGATTGAGGTTTCATCTCCGCATTTTTCAGTGATAAGCAATGCTGGTGCAAAAGAGGGCGCACGAGTAGCCGCTCAATTTGAGCAGATTCGAGCCATGTTCCAATCGGCTTTTCCCCACATTCGCGTTGACTCCGGTAAGCCGACAATTATCTTTGCACTTAAAAATGAAGATTCTTTGAAACTGTTCCTACCGTCTTATGGCCTGAACAACAAGGAGAAGCACTTAGCCGGTTTGTATCAGCCTGGAACTAGCAAGAACTATGCTCTGGTACGTACAGACATCACCGGGTCGGGAGCCAACCCCTATCACTCTCTGTATCACGAGTACACACATTACTTGCTTCGAGTGAATTTTCGTGGTCTGCCGTTATGGCTTGACGAAGGTTTGGCAGAATTCTATGGCAACACAGCGTTCGAGGGGAAGCAGGTCATTCTTGGAATGGCCGATCCCAATCAGTTGCGAATCTTACAACGCACCCCAATGATTCCGATCGAAATGCTAATCACGGCCGATAGCGGATCTCCACTTTACAACGCCCAAGAGCATTCGGGCATTTTCTATGCAGAATCCTGGGCAATAGTGCATTATCTCGCGCTTTCGACTGACGCGCGTGACAAAGACTTGCTCAACAGATTTATGTCTGTGTTGCGGGCAACGGACGATCCGGCGCAGGCGGCTAATCAATCATTCGGAGATCTCAAACAGTTGGAGAATAAGCTGCATGGGTATACGCAGCAAGTAGCATTTCAGGCCATGCGAATGCCTTTACAAACGACTTACTCGGAAAAGGATTTGAAGACCCGAGCGCTCGAACCGGCCGAAGCGCTCGCGGCACAAGCAGACTTCCTGTTGAGTACTGGAAAGCGAGGTGCCGCACTCGACGTGTTGCACAAGGCTGAGACGCTAAATCCGAGTCTTGCGGCGCTGCATGAAGCTTTGGGAGATTATCATTACCAGAACTCAGCATTCGACGAAGCGGAAAAGGAATTCAATGCGGCCCTTCAATCTAATCCCGATGATTGGATTGCATTTTTCTTTAAGGCTCACATTCTTCTAAAGAAGAGCGGCTACA
>QHZX01000065.1:2470-12126 GCA_003224835.1 Acidobacteriota bacterium
AAGAACGCGAGCACTGGCCGTGAGCGCGCGATAGCAGTGAATTTCGCGCGACAACTGAGCCTCAACGGGAAAGACTCGGGCCCTGACGCTGCATTGGATGTAGGCGCGGGAGACGATCAATCCCAAACTATTAGCAAGGCAAAAATCACATCTGTCGAAGGTCAAATTACGGAGCTGATCTGCGGTCATCCTCCTCAAGTTATGTTGACCCTAACAAATCCTACTTCCCAAGTCCTATTGCACGTCAAGGACATCTCTGCGATAAAAATGGAATTACAGGGTACTGCACATGATAAGGTCTTCACCTGCGCAGATTGGATGAATCGCAGAGTAAAAGTGACTTTCAGCGAAATGGGTAACGCGGACCCCGGAGAAATTCAGAGTATCAATTTCGAATGAAAAGGACGTCGTGGCCTCACCAAACTTTACGCAGCCTAGGTGATGGCCAGCCAGACGTGAACATGCCGTTTCAAGCAGGATCCTATACCGAACTGAGTGAAGTTTTCATACTTGGCTTTAACAGCGTTATCACAAGTGTGCGCCTTTTGTTCCCCATTCTGAGCAGCGCCTGAGGGGTGTCGCCGAATTTTTCCCCGGAGTGTACAATCCCGTCAAACGGGGCAAAGTTGTGCTGCGGAATATAATTTGACTATGACCCAAGAAGCCCACGAACTGTTGCAGAAGGCTCTAGCGCTTCCGGAGAGCGAACGGGCCGAACTGGCTGGAAACTTGATCTCCAGTTTGGATACAACGGTTGATCCAGACGTGGATGCTGCCTGGCAGCAAGAGATCGCGCGTCGATTGCACGATGTTCAATCCGGCAAAGTAAAGACCGTCCCGTGGGAAGGCGTCCGGCAGAAGGGGCGCACGTTGCTCGATGGGAAGTAAGCCACTTCGATTTCACCCTGAAGCGGAAGAAGAATATTTATCTTCACTGTCCTGGTATCGCGACCGCAGCCCCGTCGCAGCGATTATCCCAATCCCCTTGTGCGGAGTCGAAGGACCCCTGCGATGCTGGCGTGACCACTGGCCTGAAAAGGCATTCCCAAGATGCAGGCTGCACGGGGAGAATTCCTTGATGCCAGCTCCGTCGGCTGCGCTCGGGATTTCGGCAGCGGGCTCAAACGCCCGCTAAGCGCCTCAACTTCGACTGCGTTGTCGTCCGCTTCGCGAACGACAACTTCGCTCAGGATGACAGTGAGTAGGTAGTGAAATTTCCCGATTGGCAATATGAGTAGGTGCGCGACGAATGGGGCGGCACTTTTCGGCTCATATCCGTCTTGACAGTTCGGCAATGTCACCGCATCATGGTGGCCTCAAAACTGGACTATGCGACTGTTAATTGCAATCCCCGCACTTATCACCGCAATTTGCCTCGGTAATTTGACCGCTGCGGCTCAAGATGCGGTTACGCCAGAACAGCGAGCGCGCGAGCACCTTCTAATGGTTGAGCAGGCCTACGCCGAGCGGCAAGGCGCGCAAGCCAACAGTTCGAGATCACGAATTAAATCTAACGAACAAGAACTTGAGCACAGCCTCGACTGGTTGGTGCAGAACAATCAAGCGGAGCAGGCCCTCCGATTCGTCGACGCCATGAGTTTCTTCTGGGTGGAATTCGGTGAGTCACAAAAATCGCGGCAATGGTTTTCGCAGGTGCTGGCTATGCCGAGCGCGGCCCGGCCGACGACACTGAGAGCAAGAGTGCTCTACGATGCCGGGGTCCTCGCATTTCGCCAGAATGATGAAGCCGCATCCCGAACCTTGAACGAAGAAAGCCTCAAAATCGGACGACAGCTCAACGACCAGCCGACAATTGCGACAGCCCTCATCGGCCTCTCCCGAATCTCCTTACGAAACCACGACTATGCAAGCGTACGGCGCAACGCCGAGGAGGCGCTACGAATTCGCCAGGCACTCGGCGAGACCCGTGGCGAAATGTCGCCGATTCACATCCTGGCCGCGGCGTCGCGGATGGAAGGCGACAGCACAAGCGCGTCCAAATACTACGAACTGACGCTGGGGATTTATGGCGAGAGCAACGACCAATCCGGGGTCGCAGGTGAGTTGATGAATCTTGCCTTTGTACATTTGCACGAACACGACCCCGAGTGGGCGGCTCGGTTGTTCAAGGAAAGCGTCTCGATTTATCGAGAGCTGCAATCGCAAGAAGGCTTGGCTTGGAATATCAGCGGATTTGCCGCCGTGGCTGCTGAACGCCACGATGCGGCGCGGGCTGCGCGGCTGTATGGCGCACTAGACAGCGCAATGTCGAATCTCGGCATGGTGCTGGATCCGGATGACGCATTAGACCTTGAACGCTACTCGAAGATGGCGCGAGAACAGTTAGGCGAGACTCAATTCGAAACCATTCGAGCCCAAGGACGCCGGATGTCGGTTGAAGAGGCACTGGGCTTGGGGTTAGCGCGTGAGTAGAGTTGGCGGAGATCTTAGGGATGACAGTAATGAGGGTGAAGAGGTAACCCTCGCTGCCCTGCCGCTGACCGGAATCACTTCTGCCGGGCTTCGGCTTCGGCGAGCCAGCCACGACGCAACTTTTCGGGCGGGATGCTGGACAGGTAAGGTTTGATATCGAGAATCGGTGTACCGTCGAGCATATCGATGCCGCGAACATGCAGGTGGGCGCCCTCCCGTCGGAGCAGTTCGACGGTGGTCAAAGCAATTGGATTAGGACGCAGCGGTGATCGAGTCGCGAACACACCGTGCGAACGGTTATCAGAGGGCGGCGAAGCGGTCAGCTCGAATCCCTCGCTGCGGTCGAACTCCCAAATCACAATCAGGTGCGAGAAGCCTTCGATGTCGGTGAGTCCGGGCTCAAACTCAGGCAGCAACTTGAGCACTCCATCGGCGTCGTGCTTGGCGCCAAGCCCCTTCGGGACTTGGCCGGTGTCCATGTAGGGACTACTTACGAAACCAATTGGGCAAGAGGTGAACATGGAAACGATGCCTCCGTTCTAATATTAACTTTGGAGCGACAACATTCCTGCTGTACCGAAAAACAAACTTCTGAATTGAAGATGACAGTCGCTAAACAGGAGCACCAGATTGTAAGCTGAGTCCTAGCCTTTACGCCCATGCACGGAGAAAAACATTGAAAAGAACTGGAATGCTTAATATCGCGCTTATTGGAATTGGACTTTGCGTGTCGGGATTGCTTGGCTTAATTCCATCTGCTTCCGCGCAACTGTTCACTTTTTCCAAGCAGGAGCTGATTGACTACACGACGCAGAATCCGTTCGAGCGCTTTGCCGATGGCAGGCCTAAGGTGCCAGACGATTTAATCGAGCGTGCCCGTGAATTGTCGTCGGAAGAAGTGTGGGAGGTCCTGCAGCAGAAGCATTTCGATAATCAGTACGCGGACGGATTTCAAATCTTGCATCCCGGCAAGACCATGGTTGGGCGTGCATTCACGGTTCAATTCATGCCGCTGCGCCAGGACGTGGATGGGGTTGCCGAAGGCAAAGCTAAAGACCACGGCATCGGTCGCCTGGAGAATCAGACTGCGATCGATATGTTGCAGCCGGGTGATGTGCTGGTCGTGGACCTGTTCGGAAAGAAAGTTGATGGGACGATCGTAGGCGACAATCTTTTTTACTACGTGATGCAGGCCACGCATGGCGGCGGTTTGGTGGTCGATGGAAGCGTGCGCGACCTTCAAGGAATTTCGGAAATCGATATGCCCGCCTATTTTCGGTCAGTAGATCCGACTCCCATCGGGAACGTCATGTTGACCGGAATTAACATTCCCATTCGAGTTGGCAACGCGACCGTAATGCCCGGCGACTTAGTGGTTGGCGATCGCGAAGGAGTGTATTTCGTGCCTCCGCAGTTCGTGCGGGAGGTTCTCGACCGCGCTGACGAAACCCACATTCATGATGAGTGGACGAAGAAAAAATTCGCCGAAGGGAAGTACAAGTCGAGCGAAATTTACAGCACACCTACCGATCCAAAGTTGCGCCAGGAATATCAGGATTACTTAAAGAAAAGACTTGAGGAACTACATACGTAACGCGCAGCGAAGAAACCAAACTGAACTTTTGCTGCTCCCTGAGAAACATTCGCACTACATTCCTTGGCGCGTCACAACTCCTGCCTGGACTCCTTCAGGGGACGTGCTCAAAGCCTTTCTTTTCATGATCAATACTCACTAGGACGCCTTTTAGGGTGTTTCGCCGATTGGCAGACATCCAGCTCTGCCGTACTCTGTTTTCAATTGAAGTTCCACCGCCTGATTCGTCTTACTTCGCATTCAGTTGGAGCAACTGGCAAGGCTTAATTCCCACATTGCGCAAATCTGCGCTTGTGTCGTGTTGTGTCCTGACTCTTACAAGCACGAAAGCCGTCGGTTGAGCTCTGTCTGCAATGTCCGCGTTGGAAAAAGGGAGGTCAAATGAAAACTAAATTCTTGTTGTTATTAATCTTGGCTGGCGTGTGTGCGGGTTGCGGTAATGGCGTAACCCCAACCGCACGTAAAGCAAACGCCCCATCACGAGGACCGGCCTCGCACGTCATTCTCGTTATCGAAGAGAACCGAAGTTTCTCGACTGTCTACCATAATCAAATGCCGTGGCTCAGCGCACTGGGGGATAAATATGGCATCGCCACGAATTACGTTTCAGATGAGAAGGGCTCTCTTCTGGATTATCTATGGCTTTCGTCAGGAAGCAACGCGGCACATTTCGGGTGTGATGGAAGTCAATGCACCCACAGCATAACGGACGGCAATATTTTTCGAGAACTTAATAAAGCAGGTATGTCATGGAACGTGTATGCCGACTCGCTGCCGAACCGCGGCTTCATGGGCATGTTTGCCGGAAACTACGCCAAGCGCCACAATCCAGCAGTCTGGTATAGCGATGTAATAAACAGTCCGACACAGCAGCAGAATATTCTTCCGTTTACGCAATTTTCGGTGGACCTTGCGGCGGGAGATCTGGCGGACTATTCGATCATCGTCCCTGATCTGGAAGATGATGCCCACAACGGCACGCCACAGAAGGCCGACCAGTGGCTCAAGACCAATATTGCTCCGCTGGTCGCGAGCAAGTACTTTCAAAACGACGGGAAAAGCGTGATGTTCATCACCTTCGATAACGGTGACAATGACGATCAAGGGCAGGTATTTACCGCGGTGGTCGGACGAAGCGTCATTCCGGGAGTAAAGGTGAACACGCGCTTCCGGCACGAGAACACGCTCCGCACAATCATGCAGCTCTTAGGATTGAAGAACTATCCCGGCGCCAGCGCCTCGGCTGCGCCGATGAGTGAGTTCTTCAGGTAATGCAGGAGCACGATCCGACATTGTTACTACAATGGGGTTGTGCTTGAGCAGGTACTGACATTTTCGCCCGATTGCGACGACAACTTCTTTGCGAAGATACCCGCCGCGCCGGCAGTATTCCTGCTGGGCGGCGAGGGCGAGCCTTACGTCAGCAAGACAGCGAATCTGCGTCGTCGTCTGCAGCGGTTATTGGGTAAGCCGGCAGAGCAGAGCAAGAGACTCAACCTTCGCGAGTGGGTGCAAGAGATTGGGTTCACACCGACCGGCTCCGATTTTGAGTCGCAACTCCGTCTTTACAAGTTGCTGCGGGAGTATTTCTCCAAGACTTATGCGGCACGGCTACGCCTTCGTCCTGCGGCCTTGGTCAAACTGCATTTAGAGAACGAGTATCCGCGGGCTTCGGTGACCACGAGGTTGGGAAGATCAACCGGTAAAGATGCTTTTTACGGACCGTTTCCATCCCGCGCGGCTGCGGAGAAATTCGCCAGCGACGCCCTGGATTTTTTCAAGATGCGACGCTGCGTCGATGACCTTCACCCTGATCCGTCGTTCCCAGGCTGCGTTTATTCTGAGATGAAGATGTGCCTGGCGCCTTGCTACAAAGGTTGCGGCGATGCCGAATATCACGCCGAGGTCTCACGGGTACAAGCGTTCTTTGATACGGCAGGCCAATCGCTGCGTCGTGATCTGGCCGGACAGCGTGAGCAGGCTTCGGCACAGCTTGCATTCGAGGACGCATCGGCGATCCACTCCAAACTGGAAAAGCTCAAGCACCTGCTTTCGCAATTGCCGGAAATTGTGCAGCCTCTCGACCGAATGCGGGCACTCATCGTGCAACCGGGCGCGGACACAGGCAGAGTGGAACTCTTTCATTTCGCGAGCGCCATCATGCACGGGCCGATTCCGTTCAGCATTGAACAGACCGGCGAACCTCAATCGATGGAATCGCGCCTGCACACACGGATTGAGACGTTTCCTTCGTCTGACGCAGCTTCAGCCACGGAACGCATGGAGCATCTTGCAATCCTGAAGCGCTGGTATTACAGGTCGCATCGCACCGGCGAAATTTTCTTTGCCGATGAAAAGGGTACGTGGCCGCTGCGAAGAATCGTGCGTGGAATAGGGCGGGTGCACAAGGGCGAGAAGGCCGAAGATTCGGCCACTTTTTCCGCGATCCCTCCGGGGCAATAGGAGTTGCGGACGGGGAGCAGCGTTACGGATTTACTTGTTGACCAACGACAGACCTTACTTCCTGGTCAGCGCGTTTCCGCTTTGCGCCACGAACGAAGATTTATTGCGTAAAGGCCAATGCAGAATACATTCGCCGGAATGAAGCCGTATTGTTCAGTGCGAAGGCCGATAACGCAAACCACTGCGCTGTTGATGGCCGCCAGAACCCAGCCTTTCCAGCAGCGTCTTCCCACCAGGATGGTGGAACAAATCGTGAGTACACACGACAGATAATCAAGCCTGAGCAACACCGAAAGCCCCCTTAAACCACTCGAATAACGCGATGCCACTAGCAATATTCTCTGTGATTATCGGTTTATCGGAGAGTAACGGAAGTGGTCGTCCCAAAGGTCTGTCTGGTGTTACTTTGCTGGCGGAAGCGCAGCACCCATGTGCTTCAACGCCGTTTCGACGGAGGTGAGGATGACATCGAGGCCCAGGAAAACCAGATCAACTCCGGCCAATGAGATGATCACGTTACCGCGCAAGATCACGCCTTGGTTCAGAACGTGATCCAGAATGTCGAGCAGTGTCGTCTCGTCGCCTGGATCATCTCCGGCGAAAATCACGGCATTGCCGGCGCCGCTCACTTCGCCCTCAGTTTATCGGCCGGACGCGACACGAACGAATAAGGAGGCCATGGACCGGTACACTCAATCCTGCGATCCTGCGCCCAATCGCGGGCAAATTTCTCCAGCAGTGATTCGAACCTTTTCCGCTTAGATCGCTTCACTAGCAGCGAGGCCTGGAACGACAGCCCGCGCTGTCCCCGGCTCACGTTTCCCACGGGCGCGGTTTCGGCCGCGATGCTTTCCAGCGCACGCTCAAACTTAATCAGATCCCCGCGAGCAGCGGGTTTTGACCTTCGATTTGGGAGCATTGCAGCTTTGGCCTGAAGGTAGTCCTTGCCGCTGCGAACCTTGCTGACGGTGGATACCGCCGGCTGTATAGAAAATACTTTCACGCCCCATTCATCGGCGCCTTTGATCCTGCCAAAATCTTTTTTCAGGCCGGGCACTCGTTTAACAATGTGCTTGCAAAGAGAATCTTGTGTCCGAAAAACCGTGCCAAAACGAGTAGGCAGAATGTCGGTTTGCCGCGCGATCGCCGCGATCACTCGCTGATGCGCGACGCTGGTTTCCGCCAGCCAGTCAAGGTTCTCCATATTGCGCTCGAGACTTTCTTCAAAATCATCAGCCGAGACCCGGCTGATCCAGCAGAAAACTCCGTCACAGTCAATGAACTCAACCGGGGCGAAGCGGTCCACGCCGATTAGCTCTGGAAGGTCGCGTGGCCGCGATTCCGTGATCCCGTATAGGTACAGCACCCGCCGATCGTTTTTCAGTTCAGCCGCCATAACTCGTTTGTGATCGCGCGCAGTCCCTTCGAACCCGCGATTTCGAACGGGAAATTTCGAATGACGAAAACCGCTGTTACGGACTGGCGATTACTCAACTTCGCCAACACTGATGATTGCCACTCAGCTGCCAGCTTGCAGCGTCGGCAGCTTTTAGCGTCGTTTGCAAAAATAACTCGATTCACAAAAAGCGCGCATGGTGTCAGCTGCAGGTGGTCCATTTCTGCGAGCAGCCGCTCGGTTTCGCGGTCCGGCAACGGCTCCGGCAGCATCACTGCAAACGTGCTCACCTCGCCGGAGTTCCTGAAGGCCTGCAACAACTCACGCGCCCGCAATTCCAGCTCTGCAATTCTGACCGCCGCATTACGAGCAAGCGCCAGTTTACGGTGCGCGGCCAAGCTTTTCAACAACAGCCGTGACCAGCTCACGATCCGCTCCGGCATGCGCAGCAGTTCGAGCGCGTGACCGGTGGGCGCCATGTCGATGATCATCTTGCCCGCGGTACTTGCTCGCAGGTCGATGATGCGAAAAATTGCGAGCACTTCGTCGAGGCCCGGCGGGACGATATCGAGCAGCGCCGACAATAGCTGCCTCTCAAACGAGAGATCCACGTGTACTCCGGAATACTCACTGGTAGTTGCGGAATCGACCTCTTCTCGAATTTCCGCTACCCAGTTCCTGAAGAGCGCGATTGAATCCAGTTCAGAAGCGCGAAAATTCCTGTCTCCAAGGACAGAGGTGGGTGCGTCACCGATGGCGGTTTCGAAGATGTCGTCGAGCGAGGGCGCGGGATCAACGGAGCATATTTCGACCGGCGCACGAGATGTTCGCCGTGCATGGTATCCCAGCGCAGCGGAGACCGTGGTTTTGCCGACGCCGCCTTTTCCAATGACGAACGAAATACGCGACTTGAGTTCCGGCCACTCTGCTGGTATTGGCACCTTAACTCGTGATCTTGATTTGGGCAGTTGCGGATCAAGCTGTAAGGGCTTCCCGCCAAAAACGTGTTCGCCGAAGTCCCCAAGCCCGCTTGTGCTCATAATCGGAAATCCAGGATCTTCGCCGAGGTGCAACTCTGCAGACGGAAATCGTTTGCGCAAGAAAGATTGCGCGGCGCGGCCAGCAGTTGCTTTCTTCTTGCAGAAATTACACTTCCCACCGCTGCGCACTACCCGGTTCAGCACCACGGCCTTTAATCTCAGCGATGGATTTGCCTCGCGGGCCTCTTTTATGCAACGAACAGATTCGTTCAGCGCAAACTTTTCTGCTGTGGTCACTAGAAATAACTCAGAGTCAGAAAACGCTTGCCTGAGTTGTTCCACTTTTTCACGCCAGTCGTTAATAAGCTCTGGTTCTCGTTCAGCACGCGGACAAACTGCTCCGGCATGCCGAACAGACGCAGCGTGTGCCCGAACGGCGCCGTATCCACGACGATGTGCGAATACTTTCCTGAATGGATGGCATCGCGAATCGCAAGCAGCGCTGCGATTTCAGACATTCCAGGCAGAGCGGTTTCGAGCAAAGGCGAAATTTCCTTCGCCGAAAGCAACGATCCGTGTTCCACAATTTCCAGGATGGATTGCTTGTAGCTGCGGAAAAAATTGGCAAACAAGCCGGAGGCGTTCAGCTCCCATGCCCATAGCTTGCCTCGTCCGGCCTGCACGGCTCTTGGCGAGCCGCCTAGTTTTACCTGCAGAACATCCGCGAGCGAGTGGGCGGGGTCGGTCGAAACTAAAAGGACGCGGTTACGGGAGCTCTGCCGCGCGGTCC
>QHZX01000066.1 GCA_003224835.1 Acidobacteriota bacterium
CCCCCCGACCTCAGCTTGAAGAAATCACGCGAGCGCACGTCTGACCCGCGGTACGTAGACGGCCAGCGCGTTCTAGTGGAGGCTATGCGTTACCTAGCGCGCATGGATCCGATCGCCAATCGGCATGCAATCGCCCTGCTGTCGGAGCACGTCCGTACGCGCTTCCGAATGAGCGATTCTCCGCTGAGCTAGTTCAGACCACAGATGAACATTTTCGTTTTTCGCCAGTGATGAAGTGTGACGCGTCGACTGATTGGGCGCACTGACCGTGTGCGTCAGGTGACTAAGCTCAAGATACAGAGGGCTGGCCAGAGTGGGTTTTGCGGGCGAGCGCGTAAGCCGCAAGGACGATCACGACTGGGTACATCTCCAGCGTATATCGAGGCTCCGGGTTTTCGAGGGTCACCAGAAAAACCGAACGTAGCACCACAAACAAGACTAAAACTCCTGTGAGCGGAAGCTTGCGTGAATACATCCAGCCGAGTAGCCCACCGGCGACGTAAAACAGATTCACGGTTCCCAAAAAGATCGCCAGCGCCAACCACCGCAGGTCGTCGTTGAATTCCCACCAGCGGCTATCGCATGGCAGCATTTCTGTGCGCGGGCGCAGCCACATGTCCGCAATTCGGAGCATTGGAAGACCTAGGTAATAACGTATTGGGTGTTCGCGAATCCGCTCCGCTGCTAAAGCTGCGAACGTCTTATCCAGCTCGGGCGTGACGTGAAGGACTTGGTTGTAATCGCTGATCAACGCCTCGGTTTTGCGCTGCTGCCGTGGCGTATCAAATGCGCGCGACGGAAGCTTGCTGGGATCGATTGGGCTGCCCGGCTCTTGCCAATAAACTTCTTCCACCGAAGTGTAATCGGTGATCCAGGTTTTTACCCAGCGGTTGAAACCCATGGGGACAAATTCATCTTCTTCATTTGCATAACGCGGGGCCAAAGGCTGGAACCCGCCAAACACTTTCCAGTTACGAATTGCCCAAGGCACAAGTGGCGCAACCGCGATTACAGCGATGAGAACGCCTCCGAGGACCAGTCGCCGCCTGCAAGCGCTTGCCGGCGAAATGCTTTCCACTCTGTTGCCACTGAAGAGATTAAGCTGATGCGGAAACAAAATGGTCACGAAAATGTACAGCTCAATCGCGATCAGCAAAATTCCGCCATCAGGCCGCAGCAGAATTGCTGCCGCAGATGCCATACCGCAGTACGCCCAATAGCGGAACGATGCGCGTTGCAGAGCTGTTATCGCAAGGTCAAGCGCGAGGGCGGTGAAGAATATTTCCAGAGTTTCGGTCAGAGCCGCGGCCGAATAGTCTGCCAAAAAAGGACACAGACAGGCCAGCACGAAAGCAAGCTTCGCGACTTTAGGCCCGAACAATCGCAATGCAATGTGCGCGCACAGGAAGCAAGTCCCGAGATCCGCGAACATTTGTACGAACAGCACGGCCCGGTAATGCTCCATGCCAAAGATGGCAAAAATGAATGCGAGAAATGCCGGATAGCCCGGCAGACGAATGTATGTAGGAGAGATTTCGTCAGGACCGCTGAGGCCGTAAATTCCGTGCTGCAACCAATTCTTGGCTATGTCGCCGTAAACGAACGAGTCAGTAACGACCCCCGGAAACCAGAAAATGAAGACCAGACGTAGCAGCAGAGCAGCCGCTGAAAAGAGCAGAAAAAATCGCAGGTTTCTGCGGACGAGTTCGCGCACGTTGGCAATATATCGCGTTTCGGAGCGTCTGCATTCATCTACATACCCTTAGTTATTGCGCATCTAATCACATGGTTTGACCCTTCTTACATCCTGCCGCTAGGATGTTTTTGGTCTTTGACCCATGGCACAGCCGGTTTTTTATGATCCAAAAAGAGGCCGATGGAAACGCCTCCGGACGCTGCTCGACATTGCCGGCGTGTTGGTCAGTACCGTCGTTATTGTGTTCATCTATACGGCGACACGCGAGCCGCTGCCGAAGCTTCTTCTCCCCTTTGAGAAGCGCCCTTACCACTCACTGAAGGATCCATACCGAGGCCTGAAGGAAACCGAAAAGGAGAAAGCGCGCGAGAAACGTAATCTGATCGCCCGCCGCAGCCATCGCAGGACAAAGGCCGCGCCTTCAACGGTCCAGCTGAATACCGACGAGGGAATCCGGGCGGCATTTTACGTCCCTTGGGATGCAGCCAGTTTTTCATCGTTGCGCGAGTATGCGCGGCAGATTGATTTGCTTTATCCAGAATGGCTGCACGTGCTCACGCCTGACGGCCACCTGCAAGGCGTTGACTCTGAGACCAATCATTTTTTCGACATCATGCAGGGCGGCAGTGCGCACCTGGTGGACTACAAGGTGATGCCATTTCTGAAGTCGGAAGACACAGGCACGGAAGTTTTCCCGCTGGTGAACAACTTCGACGGCATTGACTGGATTGATATTTCTGCCTTTCTTGAAGATGCCGACGCGCGCGCCAGGTTTCGGCAGGAACTCGCGAGCTTTCTCGCTACCGACAGATATCGCGGGTTAATGGTCGACTTCGAAGATTTTCCTAAAAAGGCGCAACCCGCCTTTATTGTTCTTCTGAACGAAATTGCCGGCGACTTGCATTCCAAAGGCATGAAGCTGTATGTCAGCGCCCCGTCTGGCAATTCAGACTTCGACTACAGCGGTGTCGGCAAAGCGGCCGATGGCGTTGTGCTCATGAATTACGACCAGCACTATGCCGGTGGAGGCGGCACTGCCGGCCCAATTTCCGCGCAGGACTGGTTCACCAGCAATTTGTCGCAAGCAAAAAAATTCATTCCTATCGATAAACTCATTTGCGCAATCGCGAACTACGGTTATGACTGGGCGCAAAGGCCCAAACGCGCACAACTGCCTTCGGACGAGCACGATATCAATGTAACCGTGCAGGAAGCATGGCTGGCCGCGCGCGATTCAGAAGCCGACGTTAATTTTGAGTCTGACAGCCTGAACCCGCATATTACTTATCTCGACGAGCACAATTTTCAGCACGACATCTGGTTTCTTGATGGGGTCACAGCTCTGAATCAAATGCGCGCAGGGCGGCAACTGGGCGTGCGCACGTTCGCGTTATGGCGCCTAGGCTCGGAGGACAGGTCCCTATGGAGAATCTGGGATTTCCCCATGGACACAGCCGCGCCTTCAAAGCTGAATATTGTCCCCCCCGGCCAGGATGTCGATATGGAGGGCAGCGGCGAAATCCTCAACGTCGAAGCAACACCGGAGAATGGCGAGCGCAAGCTGGAGTTGGATAATTCTGCAGGCCTGATCACCGATGAGACGATGGACTCATTGCCGGAACCCTACCGCGTGGGAAGATATGGCGCGAGTCCGAGCCAAGTTGCAATCACCTTCGACGACGGTCCTGATCCGGATTGGACGCCGAGGATTCTCGACGTTCTAAAACGCGAGCAGGTGCCCGCTACATTTTTTTTAATTGGAAATCAAGCCGACCGATTCGCATCGATCACGTCGCGGATTTACAACGAAGGGCACGAGATCGGCAATCATACCTTCACTCATCCTGATATCAGCGAACTTTCGAACACGATGGTTGAGCTGGAATTGAACCTGACTGAAAGCTTGTTCGCAAGTCGTTTGGGTATTCGCACTCACTTGTTCCGGCCGCCATATTCAATTGACTCCGAGCCGGATACGGAAGACGAAGTCCGTCCGCTAGAAGCCACCGAAAGACTCGGATATTTCACCATTGGCGACAAGATCGATCCCGACGACTGGCGAGGAGGCCGCTCCGCCGAACAGATATCCAGTTTTGTGCTGCAACACCTTCCGCCGTGCAGGCCGGGTGACATCAGGTGCGGAAATATCATCCTGCTACACGATGGAGGCGGGAACCGCCGCGAGACGGTGCGCGCGCTGCCCATGATCATTGAAGGCGCGCGGGCAAAGGGAATCCAGATCGTCTCGGTCAGTGATCTCTGGCACAAAACTCGCGCGGAAGTGATGCCGCCGATCCGGCGCAATGAACTCTGGTCAGCATGGCTTACGTGGGTTGGCTTCTGGATGTACGGCGCTGGAGTCCGAGTCATCGTCTTCATTTTCTTCATCGGCGATTTACTCATGACCGGACGCCTGCTTTTCATCGGTGCCTTTGCCATCGTCGATCGTTTAAAAAACCGGCGCTATAACCGCGACGTAACGGAAGCTTACAGTCCCGGCGTTGCGGTGCTAATTCCGGCGTACAACGAAGAAAAGGTGATTGAGCGAACTATTCGGGCGGTGCTGAGATCGAGCTATCGCCACCTGCGGGTTATCGTGATCGACGATGGATCGAAAGACAAGACATTGGAGGTCGCACGCACCTGCTTCCCGCGCGAGCAAGCATCGGGTCGGCTCCTGGTGCTAACGAAGACAAACTCCGGCAAGGCCGAAGCTCTGAACTTCGGTTTGCGGCACCTCGAGAATGAAGAAATTTTTGTCGGAATCGATGCCGACACGGTCATCGCAAGGGATGCGATATCACTGTTGGTGCCGCATTTCCTGAATCCCAAGGTCGGCGCAGTTGCCGGGAATGCAAAAGTGGGTAATCGTGTGAACCTATGGACCCGCTGGCAGGCGCTTGAGTACATCACCAGCCAGAATTTCGAGCGTCGCGCGCTGAACACATTGGGCGCGGTGAGTGTCGTTCCCGGAGCAATTGGGGCCTGGCGCGTATCGTCGGTAAATGAGGCCGGAGCCTACCACACTGACACAGTTGCCGAGGATGCCGATTTGACCATGGCACTGCTCCGGCGCGGCTGTCGCGTGGAATACGAAGATCGAGCGCTCGCCTACACCGAGGCCCCAACTAGTGCGAATGGACTGATGCGCCAGCGGTTCCGTTGGTCCTTCGGAATATTGCAGGCGGTATACAAACATCGAGGCGTGTTCGGCCGTAAAGGCGTGCTCGGGTGGATAGCGTTGCCGAACATCGTAATATTCCAGATTTTGCTGCCATTGGTGTCGCCATTCATCGACATCATGTTCACGGTTGGCGCTCTCTGGTATTTTTTGCAGAAGCATTTTCATCCAGGATCGACCGACCCTGCCAGTTTCCAGCGGCTGGTAATCTTCTTCGCTGCATTTTTGATTATTGATTTCATTACTTCGGCCATTGCTTTTGCACTTGAGCGGCGTACTCCGGACACACGGGAAGACCCGTGGCTTCTGAGTCAGGTTTGGCTGCAACGGTTCGCATACCGTCAATTGTTTTCACTCGTGCTGTTTAAGACGGTGAAACGAGCGCTTACCGGTGAGCCCTTCTCCTGGGACAAGCTCGAGCGCACTGCGGCTGTTACCTACGAAGAAGCTGAAGATTCGATACAGGTGCCGTAAGTGCAAGCGATACGTTTCCTATGCGGCTGTACCAGCAGCTTTCGTCTGAGTAGCAGACGTTTTGTGCGAAAACTTAAACAATGACGCATAAACCGTGTCCATTTCTGCCGCTGCATCTTCCCACAGATAATTTTCGCGAGCTCGCGCCTGAGCGCGAAAGCCAGTATTCTCGCGCAAGATAGAATCGAAGAGCAGGAGCGCTAAGGTGCGCTTCAGGTCGTCGACATCTCCCTTTCGAAATGTAAAGCCGGCATCTCCCAAGGCTTCCATGTTTTCAGGCGTGTTGCTTGCGAGTACGCAAATACCCGCGCCCATGGCATCGAGAAGGGCGAGCGACAGGCCTTCCAAGTCCGATGGCAAAACAAAAACAGCGGCGTTAGTCAAAATTTCTTCCAGCGCGTCACCGGAAATCCAATCTAGAATTCGAACTCGTTCGCTCTGGCGCTGGCGCAGTCGAGCGACATAATCATTAGTGTGGCTGGACCCTCCGGCGAGAACAAGTTTCATAGACGTGTCGAGCTTTTCGAAGGCCTCGATTAGAAGATGACAGTTCTTCTCCGGGGAGAACCGCCCCAGAAAAAGCACATAGCTGTCGGGTTCCAGCCCAATGCTCTCCAGGTAGTCGCCGGTTCGACGTGCCATAATTCGCGTGCCATTTGGGACGTACGCGCAATCTTTCCGATATCGTGTGCGATAACGTTCCTGCAAAGTGCGTGAGACAACTACAGTAGCGTTCGGTAGGCGTGCCGAAGTCCATTCGCAAAACTTCAGCGCGCAGCGAGCAAGCCAGCCCCATTTTTTACGTTGCCAATCGAGTCCCTGAACAGTGACAACGGTTCTTTTGCCGAACAATCGAGGCAAGAACGAGAACATTGATGGTCCGAGCGTGTGGTAATGCACGACATCAAAGTTGCTAAAGCAGGCATGAAGCGTGCTGAGCAGAGTGTGGACGAGCGTTTCCAGGTGCTTGGTCCGGAGGGTCGGCAAGCGCACGATGCGCATGCTTCGGTACTCTGGGGTTTCGGGCGTGAAGTAACTTCTGCAGTACGCAGTGACTTGGTGGCCCATTTTCGCGAGCCTGGTCCCCATTTCTTCATAACAGGTTTCGATACCGCTGTATTTGCCAATTACTCCTCTGCCGCCGATGAATGCGATTCGCAGCCGCTGTCGCTCGGCTGCCGAATCCCGAGCTGGCGGTCGTGAATGCCGCATATTCTGCAGCGCGGTTTTCTTGTCGCGCACCAGACTCTCATATATTTTTTCCAGCGCATGGAAATGCCCCTCTTGAGAATGCCGCTGTCGCACTAGTACCCGGCCGGCTGCCCCCATCTTCTGCGCGAGGTCGGGACGCTCATGCAAAAAAGCGATCGCGGAAGAAAGTTGCCCGACATCTTTGACCTTGTATAGGAGTCCAGTCTGACCTTCTTCAACCAGTTCGCGTCTTGAGCCCAAATCGGAAGCGACAACCGCCCGTCCTTGCGCATAAGACTCAAGAATGCTTTTCCCCATAGTTTCGTAAGCGCGAGACGGGAACACAGTAAATTGCGACTGAGCGATTAGTTCCTCCAATTCGGCGCCAGAGACATGTCCCACGAAGCTGACGTTATTGAGTCCTAGATTCTCAGCGAGCAATTCGAGCACGGGACGTTGCGGCCCGTCGCCGGCGATGATCAGTTGAACATTCCGTAATCGCTGCATAGCAATAAGAAGATCATCGACACCTTTCTCAGCAGACAGGCGACCAAAATATAAGATCGGTGCACCCGCTCCGGGGTACGGCTTGGAATGTGAAGGGCAATTCTGGAAATGCGGCAGCACTTCAATCCGACCTCGGGCCCAATCGATGCCATTCTCGATCAGCTTTTCTTTGGCAAATTGGCTGGGGGCCAGAATCAAATCCACACATTTGTCGTAAGTTGAAATCCAGCGGTGGAAATACGCTTCGGCCGCGAGTACGGTCGAAGCCGCCGCGCCGCCCGAATAGCATCCCTCGTGGACGACATTCCAGAAGTTTCCGCCTTTGCAGCGCTCGCAGACATCGCCGGATGAAGAAATCAGGTTGTAGGCGGGGCAGACCAGCTTGAAATCATTGATGTGATACAGCACTGGGACATTGCGCGATTTCAGCTCCCACAATATGGACGGCGAGAGATGATGATAAATATTTCTGACGTGGGCGACGTCGGGCCTGAAGTCTTGAATCATGCCCGCAATGCGCTTGCGGGCTTCGATTGAGTAAATAGCGTTAATCGACAAACGGGCCTTGGTTGCCAAATTGGCACTCTGTTTGAAATTCGTAAGCGGCACAAAGTGGCGTTCGTAAGCTGTCGCCGGACCGCGCTCGTCCGACATTGCAAATAACGCGACCTCATGTCCCTGAGACCGCATCAGCTCCATTGCGTCAAACAGGTATGCTTCGGTCCCGCTGAACCGGAAGTTGTACTTGTTGCAGTACAGGATTCGCATAAATTGCGGTGGCTCCTCGATCAACTCTCTGGACAAAATCCTGGGCCCATGTGTCCAGGTTTCGTTGGCGGTTAAAACAAAATTCAACGTATTGCCTGGCTTCTTGTCGGAGTTCGTTAAGCGACAGGCTGGCGGCCGCGATGTGAGCCAATTTCACCAGAAAATCTGGCATCGAATTCGGTTGGTAGAGAAATCCCGTCTGCTCATTGACTATCAGCTCCGGTATTCCGGTGATGGCCGGTGCTAGAACAACTCGTTCCATGGCCATTGCTTCCATCAGAGTTTGCGGAATTCCTTCACTGTGGCTCGTGAGCGCAACCACATCAGCCTGGCTGTACAGCGAGGGCAGGCGCTCGCGCGAAATGCGACCCAGTAGTTCAATTTCATTTTCCAGGCGAGACTTGCGGATCAAATCCTGCAGCCGTCCGCGCTCCTCGCCTTCGCCGGCGATCCTGCAGCGGAAATTCAGGCCGGCAGCTTTGAGCTCAACGCAAGCATCGATCAGGAACTCATAATTTTTTACCGCGTGCAAACGGCCGACGCTGAGAATAGAAAACTGTGAGCCCGCTGCTGTTCTTGAGAGTGGGCGCCAGAACTCCAAGTCAATCCCCAAGCGATGGACGAGTATTTTGTCCGGGTCCATAGCAGGAAAGTGTTCGCGAATGTAATTCCGGTTGAACTCTGAAACCGTTATGCAGAACCGGCAGTTGTTCAGCTTGCAATCGAGGTAATCCCCGCGAACCAGGAGATCGGAGCCGTGCAAGGTAAAAATGAAGGTTGCGCCGAGCAACCGGGCCGCCACCATTCCTGCCCATGACGAAAAATATCCATGATGAACATGGATGTGCGCGATTCGTTCTTTGTGAAGAGCCGCAGCGAGATATCCCCCGAGCCATGTGTGCACGATAGTCCGCAGACGGCGTTGAATTGGTTCCGACCCGCGGACCGCGCGCCAGAGAAGATCTCCGATCAGGTAAAGGCGCGAAATGCACATCCAGCATGCGTGGATGGCAAGTTGCATTCGCAGTGGGAAGACGTACGAGGTTTCGGAAGCGGCACCTGCGAGGTGTTCGGGAAGATGATGAGGCCGGCGGAAACTACAGACGGACACAGTTCGACCGCGTTTGCGCAGCTCGCAAACTTCTTCCCAGACATAAGACTCTATTGCTTCGGGAAAACTGTTCGCGAGATAGGCAATCCTGTTCATCGAACGGAACTCTTTTGGTGAGACAACTCACGTTGACATCTGGCCGTTTGCGCGGCGAGAATTCCCGCAACGGTGAACAGCACT
>QHZX01000400.1 GCA_003224835.1 Acidobacteriota bacterium
ATCTCGACGCCGCCGAAGAGCAATTGGACTTTCCTGTGCTCTACACCAATGCCAAAGCCGGCACCGCTTCAACCGATATCAAAGGCGGAGGCGAAGACTTACAGCCGTTATTCGAGGCGATAGTGCAGAGAATCCCAGCTCCCAAAGGCGATCCCGCCGGGCCGCTGCAGATCCTGGTCGCAAATCTCGATTACAGCGATTACCTGGGACGGCTCGCCATCGCGCGTGTATTCAATGGCACCATGCGAACCGGCGAAGAAGTTGGAATCGCAAAACTAGGTGGCGCGATCGAGAAAACAAAAATCACGAAATTATTTTCCTTCTCGGGATTGAAGCGGACCGACATTACTGAGACCGAGTTGGGCGACATCATCGCGGTTGCGGGGGTGGAAGGCATCACCATAGGCGAGACCATTACCAATCCCGAAAATCCGGCTCCGCTTGAGCACATTGCCATTGACGAGCCGACGATCGCGATACAGTTTACGGTGAACACCTCTCCGTTTGCCGGCCGTGATGGAACGTATGTTACGTCGCGAAATCTGCGCGAGCGGTTGCAAAAAGAACTGCTCACCAACGTTTCCATTCGTGTCGAAGAAACCGGGACTACGGATTCATTCAAGGTGATGGGCCGCGGCGAACTGCAGCTGTCCATTCTGATTGAGATGATGCGCCGCGAAGGCTACGAGCTTATGGTTGGAAAGCCTGAGATCGTCACCAGGCGTGTCGATGGAAAACTGATGGAGCCGGTGGAGCACCTCACGATTGACGTCCCCGAAAATTTCGTGGGTGTGGTGATGCAACAATTGGGCGAGCGCAAAGGCGAAGTCGCCAATATGCACAACCACGGCTACGGACGCGTGCGCGTGGAATTCCGCGTGCCCAGCCGTGGACTAATCGGGCTTCGCAGCCAGTTGCTTACTGATACGCGCGGCACGATCGTGATGAACTCGCTCTTCGATGGATACACCGAATGGCAGGGTGAGATTCCGCACCGGCCAACGGGGGCACTGGTTTCCGACCGCGCGGGCGTGACCACGTCCTACGCGTTGTGGAACCTGCAGGAGCGCGGAGAGTTATTCGTCGGGCCGAGTATCGATGTCTACGAGGGGATGATCATCGGCGAAAATGCCAAGGACACCGATCTCGACGTGAACGTGGTACGCGAGAAAAAACTGACCAACATGCGGTCGTCGACTGCCGACGAAGCGATCCGCCTGATCCCGTTCAAGCAGCTGAACCTCGAACAGGCCATCGAATTTATTGCCGACGATGAGTTCGTGGAAGTTACACCTAAGTCACTACGGCTCAGGAAAAAAGTCCTACAGGCTAACAAGAGAAAGCGGAGCGCGATGGTGACGGTCGAGCAGGGGAACTGAGCCGAGGGCGTCAACGCTGGCGTTTAGAAAAGTTTTCTGCAATTTTACTCACTGCTGAATCTCTCAAAATCCGACGCCTTTGTTGTGCGATAATTCTCCCGCAATTCTGGTTTAACGTTTTTCTACAAAGAATTGGCAAATTCCAGGAGGTGTCAGTCGGGAAGTTCGAAAATCTGTCCCGCAATAACCGGACCGCTCTTGCTGAGTACTGCGCCCGGATACTCTCCCAGGTCGTAGAGTCTTCCGTGTACTCGTCCGCGGCCTACCCGACGCAGACGGCGCACGACAGGCGCTATTTCGGCCGGAGCCCGCTTGGGCAACAACGTTCCATACGAAAAAAGGTAGCGTTTCATGCTTCGCCCGGATTCCTAAATCTTAAGCAAGAGTTTACGCAAATATTTAAATCCTTTACTTTGATCGCCGATGTAATCCATTACAGCCCGGTGTCTTTTTAGACATCCGATGTAGTACTCGAACAGAGCCTTAACATCCTCGCGAGCTACTTGTTTGGATTCGTGAAGGTAGGCCACAAGTTCAAAGAAATTCAGATAATCGGTCCATGCTGAACCCTCTTCACCAACGAGTGCGATTATCTTAGCGTCTCCAGACTCACAATCAAGAGTGTCCCTCACCTGCTTCAGTTCACTCTTTTCGAAGAACCGCGAGTACAAACTCTCAACCCAACGCGCCCGCTCCCGTCGCGAGTTATTTCGATACACAAAAAACGCGGAAACAGCCGCTTTATCTTCCTCGATGCGATAGATGATCCGGTAGCTATAAGCAAGTAGCTCCCGAATACCGTCATCATCAAACTCGGGGACTTTGCGACCGCACCTTGGAAACTGAGAAAGCATTTTAGTTTGAGCGATGATGTTCCGCACTACGACAGCGGCGTAGACTGGAGAATCCTCGGCAATGTACTCGGCTATTGCCTCGACATCCCGCAAAGCACGCTGCGACCAGCCTACTCGGGCAGCCATTTGCTCAAGCGGACTTCCACTTCTTCCTCTGACAAAGTGCCATTTGCGCGTGCGTCTTCCAGTCCTCGGCGCGCCTTTTCCACAACATAGAGGTGATACTGCACGTCTTCTATTGAGCAGTCATCAGGAAGCTTATTAAGGAGCCGCTCGACATCTTGTTTCACCTTGCTCATCTATGGGATAAGAATACCATCGCTTCGAAAGCGTCGGCGGCAATCCTTAGTGTGGGAGAAGAATGTCCGACCCACACGGTTTATAAAACCACTTGTGGACAGCCGCCGTCGGCTGTCCAACCACCGAGTACCCCTCGGTTCTACATCTCCTTCGCATATAATCACTATGTAGGCAGCTGGACCGGACGGTCGCTCGCGTTTCGTCAAGAAGTGCGGGAGGAAAGTCCGAACTCCATAGAGCAGTGTGCCGGATAACGTCCGGGAAGCCGACTTCAAAGTCGGTTGACGGCTAGTGCCACAGAAAACATACCGCCCGGGCGGCAACGCCGGGGTAAGGGTGAAAAGGTGCGGTAAGAGCGCACCGCCGCTGCAGCAATGTAGCGGGCAGGGCAAACCCCACACGGAGCAAGACCAAATAGGGAGGGAGTCTGTTCGCAGCGCAAGCTTCGACGGACGCGTGCCGGCTCGGCGCGCCACAACCTCCGGGTAGGTCGCTTGAGCTGCGCAGTAATGCGTAGCCCAGAGGAATGGCCGTCCTGTGGGAGAAATCCCGCAGACAGAATTCGGCTTATAGGTCCAGCTGCTTTCATCTAAATTACGGTCCTTCGGCTTCGCTCAGGATTTCGGCTGCGGGGCTCCCCTTCGCTCACGCTCGCTTGAGATCTGTCCTATCAGACCTCGCCACATCTCGGCCATGATGCCGGTCAATGGAAATAAGGAAGGGCAGACTCAGTGCTAAGATCACGAGGTAAAGTGCAACGACGATTAAAACAAGAAGCGCAACGATTGTGGCCCTCGCACTTTTACTCCAAGCTGCCTCGACACTGCCGGCCGATGCCTCAGCTTTAGAGAGAGCCATATCTGCATTAGAGAGGGATATCAAGGTTCTAGATACTTCGTCAGTTCCTTTGGAGCGCCGACTCCCTTGGGTTACCGGCATAGTCGCCTTCGGCGTTGCGATGGAACTGTGGGTGATTTGGCGTGAGCGGCGCGATGATATGACGGTTTGGCAGTCTGGTATAATTCGCCCCTCCGACAAACCGTCAACCATAAAATTCGTAGTAGAAATCGTCAGCGTCCTACTTATAACCGGGGGTATTGTTGGCGAACTTTGGACCGGCATAAGCATCACATCAATCAATGGTAAGTTACGCTCAAAGAATGCTGAATTGCGAGCAGCATCCGACCAACTTGTTGAGTTACTGCGCAAGAAAGCGCAGGACGAAGCACTAGCCCGCGTTAGAATTGAGGCGGCAGTCGCTTGGAGATCATTAACAAAGCAACAACAGCAAGAAATTGGCTCTGGTCTTCGGAGTAGATTTCCCTCTAAGCATATCGTGCAGATAATTTGCGGGGCTTTCGATACAGAGGGTTCAGGATTCGCTAGAGATATAGCTAAGGCACTTCGGAACGCGAACTTTGATGTTCCGCCGCCAGAAAGCCTAGCCGTTACTCGGACGGGTGGTATTAGACCCACCGATCCAATTACAAACATCCCTACCGGAGTAAAAGTCGCATCTGCACCTGAGAGGGAAAGTATAGCTTTAGCACAGGCCATTGTTAATGAGCTAACGTCCCGAGGGTTTGACGCCTCAATGGAACGACCATATGGGAAACGGGACACCACCAATGCAGACTGGTCCGACATTTCTATCGACGTGCAGGCACGACCGGAAGGGCCACAGG
>QHZX01000401.1 GCA_003224835.1 Acidobacteriota bacterium
GAAACAGATTCAGCGGCTACAGATCAATCAAGCGCGTGCATCGGAATACCTCACCGCGTCGGGCGGAAAATTCTTTTTTTGCGTGAGCCGCGAGACCGTCGATCCTGCAGCCCGCCTGCACGCTCGCATGCAGTTTTATAACGGAGAAGATCCCGCCACCGGCTCGGCTTCCGGTTGCGCTGCAGCGTGGATGGTGCAGCACGGGGTTGCCAAGCCCGACGAGCGCGTACTCATCGAACAAGGGATCGAGATGAAGCGTCCGAGCAGGATCTTTGTTCGTGCCTCGCGCAGCAATGACAGAGTGGTTAATGTACGGGTCGGTGGAAATGTTGTTGAAGTTTTACGCGGAGAACTTTCATTTTGAATTCGCATGTTAAAAATCCCGCAGAAAATCCGGCTCTGCACACACGGCGTTTTCTTTCAAGCTGAAAATTTCGCATTGGCGTTCCCGTCACTTTACACGCGCTCTCTCCGACGATAGGATTCATTCCGCTCTAGTCGAAATCATCAACCAATAATTCTTAAAACTTTTTCGCGCGGCAGTTTTCACGCGTACTTGGAAGGCAAATGAAACCAAAACGTACGATTCTCTGTGTTGACGATAATGAGCAGTCCCTCTCCATTCGAAAAGTTATGCTGGAAACCCGCGGCTACCGCGTTCTGGCATACACTGACGCGCAACTCGCCCTTGAGCGTTTCGGGCAGGGCGGAGTTGATCTGGTGCTTACCGACTTGATCATGCCTGGCATCGACGGTTCAAAACTGATTGAAGGAGTGAAAGACCTTTCTCCGGAAACGCCGGCGATTCTTCTTTCAGGCAAAGTAAAAGTCTACGAGCGCGACAGCGGCGCCGACGTGTTCCTTGCCAAAGGAATGTACGCGCCGGCCGAACTGCTGGAGCGTATCCGGCTTTTGCTGGTCCGCAAACGCGGGCCAAAGCGCGCGCATCCACGAGTGCAGCCCCAGTCGCCTCCACGCCACATCGCATCTGCCTGAATATCGAAAAAAATCAAGCCACGGACACGCACCGATTTCAGGGACCAGAGTTTTTCGCCCTGATCTCTGCGCATTGTGGTAATCCGTGGCTATTTTTGCGAGCAACAGGTTTGAGCACAGGTCTTGTTGTAAGATCGATGGTTTGAATGGACCCGATCATTGAAGCAGTTGATCTGCACAAGACCTACCGCACCGGAAAAATCGAAGTGCCAGCGTTGCGAGGAATATCCTTCAGCGTGCCGCGCGGCGAATTCGTCAGCATCGTAGGCCCGTCGGGCAGCGGAAAGTCAACCCTGTTCTATGTTTTGGGCGGGTTGGCGGGGGCCGATTCCGGAAAGGTGATCATCGACAGAGTCAATTTCACGGCCCTTTCTGACGCGGCGCGCACCCGAATGCGCAAATCAAAGATCGGCTTCGTGTTTCAGAAATTCAATCTCTTGCCGACTCTGGACGCGCGATCCAACATCGAGGTCGCGATCGATATCGCAGGAAATAATGGCGATCGCGATCCCGCTTACCTCAGCCAGATTGTCGAGTTGCTGGGAATCAGCAAGCGTCTGGATCATCGTCCGTCAGAGCTTTCCGGGGGCGAGCAGCAGCGGGTGGCGTTGGCGCGTGCGCTCGTCAATCGTCCTGCGATCGTGCTGGCTGACGAGCCGACCGGCAATCTGGATACGAAGAATTCAGAAATTGTGTTGCGCATGTTACGCCATTCGAACCAGGAATTAGGACAGACAGTTCTGATGATCACGCACAATCCCGCGGCCGCGGCTTACGGCGACCGGATCATTCATATGCGGGATGGCGAGATTGTTGAACCGGAAAAAGACCCGCAGTGGACGGGCCACTGAGGCTCATCCCATCGGATTGCATCCGCAGCATAGTTTATAATCGACCCACCGAGCGGGAGTAACTTGAGGCGTTTACGCGGCCCATTCGGCAACTTCGCTCTGCTCACTTGCTCAGGGCAGGCTAAGAACTGAGCCGCGTGCCGAAATCCCGAGCGCAGTCGAGGGATCTGCAAGTTAAGGATAAGCGGGAGTAACTCAGTGGTAGAGTGCGACCTTGCCAAGGTCGAAGTCGCGGGTTCAAATCCCGTCTCCCGCTCCAGATTTTACAACTCAGCGCAACCAACCCAGCAGCCACTTGCATCGAGTCCATGTAGACGAAGGAGAGTGTTTCCTATGATCTATTGGACATCGTTATGGGCTCTGGTGTTTTGGACTGCCTTATCAGCTTTGGGTTGTGGCAACAACCAGCTGAGATCGGTTACCGTGACTCCGCCCGCAGCGGACGCGCGAGACTTCCCCAACGGACAAGTTCAGTTCACGGCCATCGGCACCTATAGCGGCTCCTCACACATGGTGCCAGTAAAAAATCTGAGTTGGTGCATCGGAACCGACTCAGGCAAGTGCAATGGAAATATCGCATCCGCAGGGGCAGTCGACGGCAACGGTCTTGCGCAGTGTGTGGCGTCCCGCACCGGTACGGTCACCGTGATCGCAGGCACAGGCGGCCCGATGAGCCCGCCGGACACCGGCCATCAATTCGCGGTATTTGGAAGCGCCCACCTAACCTGCCCTTGAATTCGGGCACTTTTCCCCATTGCAGTGACCTCGAAATCGCGCCCGGGCCGGGAGTGGACACTTTCCGGCGGTACTGCTAATTTTATGCAAAGGGCGCGGTACCCAAGTGGTAAGGGAGAGGTCTGCAAAGTTCCCAAGGCGCTCTGGCCTAGCGTACAATCACTAACTTAGACGTGCTTCCCCGCACTGTTCCTGCCGATATTCGGGCATCTC
>QHZX01000067.1 GCA_003224835.1 Acidobacteriota bacterium
TGGATTGTTCGTCGCAGCTCAATTAATCGTTGCTGCGGTATGATGGTCGTCTTCTTCGGAGGCGAACCATGGCAAAACGATTTGTTTTTGCAGTGGCAGTTGCAATTCTTTTTCAATTTCCAACTGCAGTACTCGCTCAACAAGTTCCAGTTTCGGCAGGGCTGGCTTTAACGCCACCGATGGGCTGGAACACCTGGAACAAATTTGGCTGCAACGTAAGTGACGAACTGGTGCGCGGCATGGCTGACGCGATGGTGAAGTCCGGCATGAAGGATGCCGGCTATCAATACATTGTCATTGATGATTGCTGGCAGACGGCACGCGACGCGAGCGCAAACATTGTGGTTGATCCGCATTTTCCGCACGGAATAAAACCACTGGCTGATTACGTACATTCTTTGGGGTTGAAATTTGGAATTTATTCGGACGCGGGATCGAAGACGTGCGCTGGTCGGCCGGGCGGGCTGGGGCATGAATATCAGGATGCAGTAACGTATGCCTCGTGGGGTGTGGATTATTTGAAATATGACTGGTGTAACACGACGACCCAAGACGCGAAGGCTTCCTATGCGAATATCAGGGCAGCGCTCGATGCGACTGGAAGACCGATCGTTCTCAGCATTTGCGAGTGGGGCAAAAATCAGCCCTGGCTGTGGGGGCAAGAAGCGGGCGGAAATTTGTGGCGCACAACCGGCGATATCGAGGACCGCTGGGGAGGCAAAGAGAAGTTCAAGGATGGCAGTTGCTGCTCAAACGGCGTGCTCGCAATTTTGGATGAGCAGGTGGGAATTGGTTCGTACGCTGGGCCGGGACACTGGAATGATCCTGACATGCTGGAAGTGGGAAATGGCGGCATGAACACGACAGAAAACCGGGCGCATTTCAGTTTATGGGCCATTCTGGCGGCACCGCTGATCGCAGGAAATGATCTGCGAAATATGACGCCGGAAGTTCACGACATACTCACCAATAAAGAAGTGATCGCAGTCGACCAGGATGCGTTGGGTCGCGAGGGGCGTCGGGTGGCGAAAGACGGCGACTTGGAAATCTGGGCGAGGCAGTTGAAGGATGGAGGCCGAGCGGTGATCTTGCTAAATCGTGGAAGCTCTGAGCACGAGATTACCGTTAAGTGGCCTGAGCTTGGTTATCCGGATCACCTGAGCGCGGCTGTACGGGATCTTTGGGCGCACAAGGACCTGGGAAACTCCACAGGAAAATTCTCAGCACGAGTGGAGAGCCACGGGGTTGTGATGGTTACGGTGAAGCCATAGGCGAGATCACTTCTTCAACCATCCCTGCGATTCCAGCCAGTCGCCGAACCGGTCGATCCAACTGTCGGCGGGCACGCCGTGCTTCCGAACTCCGAAGCCGTGCCCGCCCCTGGCATACATGTGCAGCTCAGCGGGTATGTGAGCGGCCGTCCATTTCTCATACACGGCAATGCTGTCCGGCGCTAAACCCAGATTGTCATCGGTTGCAGCTGCAATGAAAATTGCTGGCGCGTCAGCGGGAACCGCAACATCCTTGAACGTGCCTGCTGCTGGATAGATCGGCGCGACAAACGCTGGACGGTTTTCCGGAGAATAGCGCAGGCTAACACCTAGAGTCACCGTTCCGCCCGCAGAAAACCCGATGATTCCGACACGGTCGGGCGAGAAACCATACTCAGAGGCGTGTTGGCGCACATAGCTGACTGCCGCGAGTCCATCCGCGATGGATAAAGGAATGACGGGATCTACCAATGCGTGAAATTTTTCCTTGTCCGAAAATATCGTCGTGAACTCCTGGGTGGCGTCATCGCCAGTATGGGCCACGCGGTATTTCAAGACGAAGGCGGTCACGCCTCTTTGAGCGAGCCACTTAGCCACGCCGATCCCCTCGCTATCAATTGAAAGCGCCATAAAGCCGCCACCCGGGCAGATCACTGCCGCGGTGCCAGTATTAGTCCCTTGCGGTTTAAACAGCAACAAGCTGGGCCGGGTCACGTTGCTGACTACTTCGGTGTTCCAGATTTTGGAGAAGTAGTTTTTCTCGGGATAATCCGCCGGTGAACCAGGCGGTAGGCCAGAGTACAACTGGATCACATCCTGACCGAGCGCCGCGGCCGTCAGCAATACAAGCAAGCAAATGAGGTAGACAAGAGATCGTTTCATGGCCGCATAGTGTAGCAAAGACTTACCCTTGCGCATGTTGCGTTCTGTTTTACGGGTGAAAGGAATGCAATGCCTCAAAATGGTCATTGTTCCCCGGAATCCTTCTTGCAATAATTGTATGGCTCTGGTGGGGTTGCGTGGCAGCTGCATGTTCCTTCAAAACCCTTGAATCACATGGGCGCGAGGGTACATGAAGAAAAGACCACCGCAGGACACACCTATGAAGTTGGTCGCGCGAATTTTTAATCCGACGAATAACCGCCGGCTGAACGAGCTGCTCGGGTTTCTGCTGTGTGTCTCGGCGCTGCTGGTTTTTCTTGCGCTGGCTTCGTATTCTCCGCTTGACCCATCTTTCAATAGCGCTTCGGTGCTGACCGGCTCACGAGTAGCGCGAAACTGGATCGGGATCGTAGGTGCTTATGGTTCGGATGTATTGCTGCAGGGCTTCGGGATTAGCGCATTCTTGTTACCAGTGTTCGCGGTGGCAATGGGGATTCGCTGGTTTCGCTCACGCAAAGGGGTTTCTCCCGCGGCAAAGTTGCTGGGCGGAATTTGGCTGCTGATGTTTGTCCCGGCTCTGCTCGCGCTTTTGCCTGGGCCACTGCGCTGGGTGGGAGCGGTCCCTCTGGAAGGTCTGCTGGGGCGCGTTCTCGGCGACATGCTCATTCACTATTTCAACCTGGCCGGAGCTTACATTGTTTCGACCAGCATGCTGGCAGTAGCGCTTTTTTTCTGCACGGCATTTTCGTTTTCCCAAGCGCAGATGTGGGCGACAACACGCTTCTCGTTCGCGATTGCGTTGCGCGACCGCTGGAAGGATTGGAAAGAAGAACGGCTCCGTAAAAAGTTGCAGAAGGAACTGGAGAAACGTCGGGCATCCAAAACCGCAATCCAGACCCAAATGATTCAGGCCCGGACCGTGGCTCCACCTGTCGAACACCAGCGCTTGGAGCCGCGGCGTACCGGAATCGAGCGTTTCGCGGAGGAGCAAGAAGAACATATCCGGCCAGTAGATGCAGAACCGCAGCCCACGGTCGAAGTTAGCGAGCGTGCCGACAGTTCGACAAAACCCAAGACCACCATGCCACGCGTAACTGCTGGAGGCTACAAGCTGCCACCGAGCAGTTTGCTTCATCGCGCCGACGAACAGCAGGCAGTTGATGCGGATGAGCTCAAATTGCTGGCGCAGGTGCTCACGGAAAAATATGCCGAGTTTGATGTGCATGGGCAGATTACGCAGATCAATCCTGGGCCGGTAGTCACCACGTTCGAATTCAAACCTGAGGCGGGAATCAAGTACAGCCGCATCACCAGCTTGACCGACGACTTGTGCCTAGCATTGAAAGCGGAAAGCATTCTGATCGAGCGCATGGCGGGCAAGAGCACCGTCGGAATTCAAGTGCCGAACCGCGAGCGCGAAATTATCTGGCTGCGGGAAAACATCGAGTCATCAGAGTTCATCGGCTCAAGATCGAAGCTGACACTGGCACTTGGTAAAGACATTAACGGCCGAATCGTCACTGCAGAGTTATCTGGCATGCCGCACCTGCTGATCGCGGGCTCAACCGGCGCCGGCAAGAGTGTGGCCATCAATGCCATGATCATGTCGATTTTGTACAAGGCCACGCCGGACCAGGTGCGATTGATTTGGGTTGATCCGAAGCGGCTGGAACTTGGCAATTACGAAGGCGTTCCGCACTTGTACACGCCGATCATCACAGAACCCAAACTCGCGGCGAATGCACTGCGGAATGCGGTGCGAGAGATGGAACGCCGGTTGAAACTTCTCGCCGAGAAGGGCGTGCGGAATCTTGAGCAGTACAACCGCTTGTTCGATGATGCCGAAACGCCGAGCTTATTTGGCGATTCCGGCGAAGAGAGGCCGATACCGTACATCGTCATCATCATCGATGAGCTGGCGGACTTGATGATGCTCGATGGCGGAAACGTCGAGGAGTCGATTACCCGACTGGCGCAGATGGCTCGCGCAGTTGGAATTCACCTGGTACTTGCGACGCAGCGGCCGTCGGTGGATGTGATCACGGGATTGATCAAGGCGAACTTCCCGGCGCGCATTTCCTTCCGCGTTGCGACCAAGGTTGATTCGCGGACCATTCTCGATGCTAACGGTGCGGAGGCTCTCTTAGGGCGTGGCGACATGCTCTATCTGCCATCGGGATCGGCCAGATTGCACCGGCTGCACGCTCCCTTCGTCACCGAGAAGGAAATTGCCGCGGTGGTCGAATTCTGGAGAACCCAGGGCACCGCAGAATACGATCAGAAATTCCTCGAAGCTCCCAAGGAAGAGCGTGAAGGCGACATGGCTGGAGGTGGGGAAGATGGCAGCGACGGCGGAGAGCACGATCCGCTATTCGAAGATGCGGTGCGCTTAGTGCTCGAGTTTGGGAAAGCTTCCACTTCCCTGCTACAGAGACGCTTGAGAATTGGCTACGGCCGGGCCGCGCACTTAATCGACCTAATGGAGCGAGACGGGATCGTAGGTGCTGCCGATGGCCCCAAACCACGCGAAGTCCTGAAGCGTCCAAGCTGGATTTCGGAAGTCGAAGAATCGATGCGCTAACGCGAAATCAGCTAAGACATGTTCGCGGACGGAAGCTTGATCCAGTTCCGCTGATAGGCGAAAGAGATCGCGAGCAAGAGCATTCCCAGCGCCACGAAACTTATGATCCGGTAAATGTGGTCCAGCTGCGACGTGTCATACACAAAGACTTTTACCGTCGTCAATGCGATAAGCACCAACGCCTGCCACCGCACGAACGCCGAGCCGCGCCAGAATCCGACAATCATGAGCATCGCGCCGTGGGCCATCCATAGGGCTGAGTAGGTAAAATCTCTCGCGATGAGAATAGAGCGCCTTTGCAAAAATTCTGTCGGACTCCACGGATGTCCTGGTGTAACTGTCATCTGCCGCGCGTAATAATCTGATACTTCCAGGCTCAGCCCTCTGAGGGCGACTACGTTCAGCAAGATGAGGGCCACCCCTGCCGTAGTCCTCCGAGTTTCATTTTCGTGACCGGCGTTCTGGTATGCAGCGTAGCCCAGCACCGCAACCGCAATGGCGTAAACCGCCATTCGGCTGTTAAAGAAGAGGCTCAGTAGAGGGAAATCGTCGATAAAAAGTAGCCGCACAAGGCCAAGCGCCAAAGCAGCAAGCGAGAACGTAGTTAGCAGATCAGATTTCAGGCGTCCCGCAACCCACAGCAAAGCCGCCGATTCGACCAGCCAGCCAATAGTGATGGCATGTGCCTCGAGGCGAATAGGAATCGCAACCGTTATCAAACCCATCGCTAGAGCCAGATGCATCAATCGCAGACTATTCTCGGCGTTAGTGTCAGAAGCTTCCGCCTTGATGCGGACGAGCAGCAAATAGAACGTGGCCAGCAGAAGCGCAAACCATGCGGTCTCGGTGGAACTGATGGAGATGAGCATCACGTAGCCTTGTAGGAAATACGTGACGCCGTTCGCAAAGGCGAGGGCCAGCGGAATTCTGCGATCAGAATCATGGTGCAGAATCAGCAGAGGTGCCGTGGCAAAGATCGCGAAAAACAGGGTAGCGAAAATCAGAGTTGGCGTGAGTTGGGAGCGGCTGTAAAAGGTGTCGTACCAGCCGATGTAGTAAATAAGAGTACCGACGAATCCCAAGACAGCAATGCGGCGCCAGGGCTTTGTAACCGTGAGCGCGAGAAGAGCGACATCGAGCAACGCCAGATAAGAAAACAGAACGATTTCGTGGTTCTCACCCGTGGAAAGCAGCGCCGGAGTAGCAAAGCCACCGGCTATGGCGAAGATGGCAATGACCTCCGCATTCTGCGCGACGGCCAGCGCACATGTGGAAGCAGTGACCACAATCATTGCCGCAAACACAATATTCGAAGGGAGCAGGTGATAGACCTGAAACGAAGCCCACAGCGAAAGATATAAAACTCCGATGCCGACAGCCTTCAACGAATAAGAAAAAATGCTGTAACCACATTTACGAAAACGCTCGCTCCAGAGGACCACCGCGATGCCCGCGAGCAGACCAATCACAACCCGCGCCGAAGGACCGATCCAGTTGTTCTCGAACGCGTAATTTAGAAAGAATGAAACACCGATCAGTACGGCGGCGATCCCGATGCGGTTAAGCCAGTGAGAGCCAATACGGGATTCAAGATCGTCAGAAAGCGGTGCGGCGCGGGGTGAAGAAGTGTACGCCGGCGCTGGCGGGGGCGGCGGTGGAACTGGAAGTGGAGGACGCTGAGGCCCAGGCTGGGCCTCAGCGGTGCGGAATTGTGAGGTCTCGTACCGCTGCTCAGAAAGGGGTGTAGAGGCTTCAATGCCAAACAACTGTTCCAGACGAAGGAGCCGGGCTGTCAGTTCCCGGATCTGCTGAACCAGCTGTTCGAATTCCGGCTGAGATATCACTTGTTTGATGGAATAAAGCCGCCGTCCTAAAACCGCAGAACCAAGCCGGTTGCAATGCGAATGTTCGTATTGTCGGAGCCGCTGAACCGTGTGGACATCCAATCGATTTGTGCGACTCGCCAGGCAAAGATGCTATGGCCGATGTCGATGCCGCCGCCCACCATCATGTCGAATCCGGTCGTACTGGCGCCACCAGCGGAAATTTTCGCTCCGCCGAAGAGCGCATGTACGAACGGCCGGACAATGGGTAAGTGCGCCGACAACTCAGGACCGAACGTGTAGGTGTAAAAATTAAAACCTGATGGATATGCGGCACTGAAATCTGCCCTGATCCCCAGCCAGCTATTGAAACCGCCAGTCACTGCTGCATTCCAGCCGTTCGCCCCTACTCCTCCGCCGAAAAAGTTGCCGCTAAGTATGTTCGAGCTCGAATAATCAAACCGCGTGTATTGATACCCGCCAAAAATCGTGGCGTTAGGCGCGGCGTTCGCAGCCAGCGGGGAGCAGATCAAGATCAGGAGAACAGAAATTTTGAGCATCGTCTCCCTCCTGCGCTATAGATAGGCACACTCAATACGGCGTTGCCCGACCTAGCACCAGTTAACCGCTTTCAGCAGGGTTCGCAAATAACTGATGGGGTTCGACTCCGAACAACAAGCGAATGGGATTTACGAGACTGAGTTCAATGCGCGCTTTGTTGTGCCCACTTCCAAGCGGTCGAGATTATGTCATCGAGTGAGCGCTTGGCTTTCCATTTAAGTAATTTTTCCGCCAGCGCGGGATCGGCAACGAGTTCAGGCGGATCACCAGGACGCCGCGCAGTGATGTGCGTCGGCACCTTGCGACCGGTAATCCGCTCGACTGCAGCCACCACTTGCTTCACTGAATAGCCATCACCGCTGCCCAAATTCACCGCTGTCGATTCGCCCTTGGAAAGATATTCCAGCCCGAGCACATGGGCCTCTGCAAGATCGGTGACGTGGATGTAGTCGCGGATGCAGGTGCCGTCGGCAGTGGGATAATCGTCTCCGAAGATGTCGACCGCAGCGCGCTTGCCCTGGGCAGCTTGAAAAATAAGTGGGATCAAGTGCGTCTCAGGTGCATGCAATTCGCCAACCTTTCCATTCTCATCGGCTCCGGCAGCATTGAAATACCGGAAGCTTACGAAGCGGAGCCCGTATGCGCGGCCATAAGCCTCGAGCGCGTTCTCGAAAGCTAATTTAGTTGCGCCATAAGGATTCACCGGCTGTCGCGGGTTCTCTTCTGTAATCGGCACTTTGACGGGGTTCCCATAAACCGCGCAGGTCGAAGAAAAAATAAATTTGCGAACGCGCGATTCCATGACGGTGTCGAGGAGAGTCAGCGCGGCGGTCACGTTATTGTGAAAATATTTTTTGGGATTCTGGACGGACTCGCCGACGTAGGCATGGGCCGCAAAATGCATGACGGCGTCGCAGCGGCTGAGGAGCTTCGCGATTTTTGCAGAATCGGCGATGTCGCCGATGACCAGATCAAATCCGTCGGCGAGGGTTTTGTGGCCGGTAGAAAGATCGTCGTAGATGATGACGTCGTAACCTTTACGGCGAAGAACGTGAGCAGCGTGGCTGCCGATGTATCCCGCGCCCCCAACCACGAGAACGGCCAAGTTTCCCTCCTGGAACTTAGCTGATCATAATTGAGAAATGACAAATGCGGGGTTCACGGGAAGGCGTCAGGATATACGCCAAACTCTGCGCGACGTGCTTTCGCCGTGAATCCTGGAACTAAGCGCGTCAGTACGTATAGATCAAGTCGAACTGGACACGTGACAACCAAGGCTCCTGCTGACCAATCGTAGAAATCGTGCTCTTCCCTGTAACCACCGGAGTGCTGATGAACCCGCCCCAGTTGTTGTATAGAGCGGCATTGTTTTGCAACCAGGTGTTTAGCGTACGTCCATACCACCAGGTGACAGTCGCCAATACGTTGGAGCGCACCTTCCAGTTACCGTACACGCGGTTCTGAAGGATGTTGGTTGGAGCGCGTTGATCGCTTTCCGCGATTGACGCCAGAACTGAATCTTGCTCCTGTCGCTGCCAGGCATAGCCGAATGAAAAATCATTCTTTTCGGTGGTCCTGCCCACGGAAAGATCTGCGCCATATTCTTTGTTTTGACTCCCCAAATTCGTTAGCACCGGATTGCCCTTGGTGGCCGATAACGGGTGAGACTTGGCGTCCAGGTTCTCTTCAAACTCGGCAAGTAGATTAATCGGGAAGCGCTTGGCCCCGGTCTGAATCTGGTTGTTAACGATGAAATCCAAAATGTCGTACCCGGAATAGAAATGCGCCTTGCCGGAAGCATCGATCAGAGTGGCGTTGGTCATGCCATTCGCCGCAAATGCGCAGGGTGCAAATTTAGGCAGGGTGCCATTGGTCGAGCAGCCCGGGCCTTCGCCGGGAACTGGGAATGAACCTGCGGTGGTTGATCCGGTTGTAGTGGCCTGAACCTGAAAAGCGCTCGCCTGGAGCAGAGCGTCAGGGTAATTCCAATGCTGGTTCAGGACAGAGATAGTGGAGGTCCAAGGCCCGGCATGCAACTTCACTTGCGCCTGCGCGCCCAGAACGTAGGAGCTTTGGTGTTGAACGAGATTTTCTGGTCAAAACCTTCAGGGTTAAGATCAGGATCGCCGGTGACAGAAGTGCGCTGCCACTGATACGCGAACTTGCCACCGGTCAAGGACAACCAGGAAGCGGCCGCCGGATTGTAAGTGATGAAACCTCGATCCAGTCCGATTGTCTTGCGATCGAAAGCATTGGTCAGAGTTTCGTTGGTGGTCGTGGGATCGCCCAGCGAGCCGGTCGCGATTGCCAGGCCACCAACAAAATCTTCACTCAATTTGCCGTCGATCCCCAGGCGCACCCGAACGCGGGCTCGGTTTCGATCTTGAGTTCCACTTTGCGCGTAGTTCTCGCCGCGAACTCGAATGTCGCCGGTGAAACGGAAGTGTCCGAGAACACTTTGGAAGGCCTCAAGTTTTTTCTGGTCTTGTTTAGCCTGGGTCTGAAGCAGAGCGCTAGTCGATTCGGCGGTGTTCGCCGCAGAATTGGCTTCGGTGGCCGCATGTTGCGCATCGGCTGCAGACTGCTGGGCCTGAGCGGCAGTGGTCTGAGCCTGCTCGGCCCGGCTTTGCACTTCCTGCGCAGCCGCGTTCGACCGCTGGACGGCGTCGAGCACCTGATGCAATTCGCTCTGCAACTGCTGCATCTGCTGATTCTGTGCTTCAATTTGTCTCTGTTGCGCCTGCACGGTATCACGCAGGGCTTGCACGTCCTGCTGTGACGCAGCAGGAGCTGCAGAAGCGGCGCGCCTCTTCTTCGGCGCAATAGTAGTTTGCGCCAACAGTGATCCGCTCAGCGCAAATGCAATGGTAACAATCCCCAACCCACGAAAAGTCTGCCTCATTGCTAGTGCTCTCTTTCGGCGCGCTAAGTCCGCGCGATATAAATGCATATCCAGTAACCTGACTAACTTAGTAGACTTTAATCTGAAAGAAACTCCAGGCGCAACTATGAACAATTGTTATGCCGCGGTTGCCAAACCCCAGCGCTGTTGCAGACGTCTTTCGAGCGTCTTGAAGAACACGCCATCGACGAGATAACCAAGGGCGACGATGAGAATCATAACTGCGATCACCAAGCTCATATCGTTGAGGTCGCGCCCCATCATTAGCATTTGACCCAGACCCAGAGTTACGAAGATCATTTCTCCCGAAATCAGAGAGCGCCACGCAAATGCCCATCCCTGCTTCAGGCCCGTAACGATGTACGGCAGGCTAGCCGGAAGGGTCACATGCCAAAATAATCGCACTCCTCGCGCGCCCAGGTTACGGCCCGCCATGTTGTAAATCTTAGGAAGCTGCTTGCGGCCGGTCTCCATGCTGATAGTGACCGACAGCAATGATCCCATGACCACAACGAACAGGATTGCTTTCTCTGTAAGGCCAAACCACAACACCGCAATGGGCAGCCAGCAGATGCTTGGCAGGCTCTGCAAGCTGACTAGCAACCCGCCGACAGTTTGTTCCAGAAACCTGCTGCTGGCTATCCCGAGGCCGAGAATCAAACCGAGCACGACTGAAATCCCGTACCCGAGCAGCATGCGCCTCATGCTGACGCCAATTGCAATCCAGAAGCTGTGATCTGAAAACCCCGAGCGCAAAGTCTCAGCCACGCCCCAAGGGGTCGGAAAAATGTACGGTGGCCACACTTGCAGCTTTGCCAGCAATGCCCAGAGTCCGATCAGGGCGGAATAGAAGAGGACGTACCTAAGAGTTCGCTTCAACCCCATACTCCTCTTCAATAGATTTGTTAATTTCTTCGCGCAGATCGTTCAGGATGTCGCGCGCGCTGCCGGCAACGTGCACATCTTCCAAATGACGTGGACGCGGGAGGTCAATTTTGTATTCGCGTTTGACCTGTCCTGGCCGGAAGGTCAATAAGACAACCCGATCGCCGAGCCGTACTGCTTCACGAACGTTATGAGTGACGAACACGATGG